>NZ_CAMPHH010000093.1 GCF_946885855.1 uncultured Actinotalea sp.
GAGCTCAACTACGTCTCCGACGTCGACGTCATCTACGTCGTCGAGCCCGCCGCGGGCCACGAGGAGGCCGACGCGCTCGCCGTCGGCGCGCGGCTGGCGACCGCGCTGGCCCGGGCCTGCTCCGGGGCGTCCGCCGAGCCGGCGCTGTGGCCCGTCGACGCCGCCCTGCGGCCCGAGGGCAAGCAGGGGCCCCTGGTGCGCACGGTCGCGAGCCACCGTGCCTACTACGAGCGCTGGGCCAAGACGTGGGAGTTCCAGGCGCTGCTCAAGGCGCGGCACGTCGCCGGGGACGTCGAGGTCGCGGACGCCTACCGCGCCGCCGTCGGCCCCATGGTGTGGTCCGCGGTCGAGCGGGAGAACTTCGTGGAGGACTCCCAGGCGATGCGCCGTCGCGTCGAGGACAACGTGCCGGCGGCCGAGGCGGACCGCCAGCTCAAGCTCGGCGTCGGCGGGTTGCGCGACGTGGAGTTCACCGTGCAGCTGCTCCAGCTCGTCCACGGCCGCGCGGACGAGACGATCCGCAGCCCGAACACGCTCCGGGCGATCGCGGCGCTGTCGGCCGCGGGGTACGTGGGCCGGGAGGACGCCGCGCGCCTGGCCGTCTGCTACCGGCTGCTGCGGGCGATGGAGCACCGGATCCAGCTGCACCGGCTGCGCCGCACCCACCTGGTGCCGACCGCCGAGCCGGAGCTGCGCCGCCTGGCCCGCGCCATGCGCCTGGAGCCGGCCGGGCACGAGGCGCTCCTGGAGCGGTGGCGGTCCGTGCGCCGGGAGGTCCGCGGCCTGCACGAGGAGCTCTTCTACCGGCCCCTGCTGCCGGCGACGGCGCACCTCACCCGGGAGGAGGCGAGCCTCGCCCCGGACGCGGCGCGGGCGCGGCTCGCGGCGATCGGCTACCGCGACCCGGCCGGCGCCATGCGCCACATCGCCGCGCTCACCGAGGGGGTCTCGCGCCGGGCGGCGATCCAGCGCCAGCTGCTGCCGGTGCTGCTGGGCTGGTTCGCCGAGGGCAGCGACCCGGACGCCGGGCTGCTGTCCTTCCGGCGCGTCTCGGACGAGCTCGGCACCACCCACTGGTATCTCAAGCTGCTGCGGGACTCCGGCGTCGCGGCGCACCGGCTCGCGTGCGTGCTGTCGACGTCGCGCTACGCCGCCGACGCGCTCGCTCGGTCCCCGGAGTCGGTCACGTGGCTGGACTCGGACGCGGACCTGGAGCCGCGCGGGGTCGCCCGGCTCGCGGTGGAGGTCGACGCGCTGCTCGCGCGGTCCTCGGACCCGGCCGGTGCCGCGACGCTGCTGCGTGCGCTGCGCCGCCGGGAGCTCGCGCGGACCGCCGTGTCCCAGGTGCTGCGCAGCACCACGTCGCGGGCCTCCCAGGAGGCGCTCACGGCGGCGGCCGACGTCGTCCTGGCGGGAGCGCTGCGGCTCGCCGAGGACGAGGCGCGCCGCGGGCCGGACGGACTGCTCACCCGGTTCGCCATCATCGCGATGGGCCGGCTCGGCGGACAGGAGCTCGGCTACGGCTCGGACGCCGACGTGCTCTACGTCCACGACCCGCTGCCCGACGCGGACCCCGCGGCCGCGCAGGCGCAGGCGGTGACGATCGCCATGCGCATCCGGGCCATGCTCGGGGAGCTCGGCAAGGAGCCCGCCCTGGAGGTCGACGCCGACCTGCGGCCGGAGGGGCGCAACGGCCCGCTCGTGCGGACGCTCGCCGCCTACGGCGAGTACTACGAGCGGTGGTCCTCCCCGTGGGAGAGCCAGGCGCTGCTGCGGGCCCGGGCGGTCGCGGGCGACGGCGACCTCGCGGAGCGGTTCGTGGCCATGGTGGACCCGCTGCGCTACCCGGCCGGCGGGGCCGACGCCACGGTCCTGCGGGAGGTGCGGCGCCTCAAGGCTCGCATGGAGGCCGAGCGGCTGCCCCGGGGCGTGGACCCGGCCCGGCACCTCAAGCTCGGGCGCGGCGGGCTCAGCGACGTCGAGTGGACGGCGCAGCTCCTCCAGCTCCAGCACGGCCACGAGGTCCCCGGCCTGCGGACGACGTCGACGCTCGACGCCCTCGCCGCCGCGCAGGAGGCGGGCCTGCTGGCGGCCGAGGACGCCGGGACGCTCCGGGAGTCCTGGACGCTGTGCTCGCAGCTGCGGGACGTGCTCGTCCTGTGGACCGGACGGGCGGGCGGCCCGTCCGGTGACGTCCTGCCGCACGACCGGCGGGCGCTGGCGGGGCTCGCCCGGCTGCTAGGGATGCTGCCGGGGTCCGGGGGCGAGCTCGAGGAGCACTTCCTGCGGGCGGGGCGCCGGTCGCGCGCCGTCGTCGAGCGCGTCTTCTACGGCTGAGCCGCTCAGCGGCAGAGCGACCGGTCGTGTGCTTCGGTGGGTCCATGGACACCGAGCGCACGGCGGCCGAGCCGACGGAGGACCAGATCACCGCGCTGCTGACCACGCCCGCGCGCTGGGCCGTCGTCGGACTGTCCACGAACCGGGCGCGGCCGGCGTACGGCGTCGCCGCGTACCTGCAGCAGCTCGGCCAGGAGGTCGTGCCGGTGCACCCGCGGGCCGAGAGCGTGCACGGCGCGACCGGGTACTGGCGCCTGGCGGACGTGCCGGGGGCGGTCGACGTCGTCGACGTCTTCGTGAACTCGAGCCGGGCCGGGCAGGTGGTCGACGAGGCGATCGCCGTCGGAGCGCGGGCGGTGTGGCTGCAGCTCGGTGTGCACGACGCGGCGGCCCAGGAGCGTGCGCGCGCGGCGGGGCTGCTCGTCGTCGTCGACCGCTGTCCCGCGATCGAGGGCCGCGCGCGCGGGCTCCGCTGAACCGGTGCCCGAGCGACCGGGCACGGGGTGCGGCGTCGCGCCGGGGTCTACTTCCTGACCTTCTTGAACCTCGTCTGAGGACAACCCGAGCGCGCCCTGACCGTCAGGTCGGCCGCGGTCGTCATGCTGGCACACATGGATCCCACGGACTCCGGCCCGCCGGGGACGTCGCCCGAGACGGACGGCACCCGCGAGCTCCCCATGTTCCCCCTCGGCTCCGTCCTGTTCCCGGGCATGCCGCTGCCGTTGCGCGTCTTCGAGCCCCGGTACATCGCGATGCTCGCGTCGGTGCACGGGCAGGAGGAGCGCGAGTTCGGGGTGGTGCTCATCGAGCGGGGCCACGAGGTCGGCGGGGGAGACGTCCGGTTCACGACGGGCACGGTGGCCCGGATCGCGTCGGTGGAGGTCGGCGAGGGCCTCATCGCCCTCGTCGCCCTCGGCGGTGCGCGCTTCGAGGTGGTGCGCTGGCTCGAGGAGGACCCGTTCCCCCGGGCGGAGGTGCGCGAGCTCGCGCCGCTGGAGCTCGACGACGACGCAGTGGGTGCGCTGGACGACGCCGAGACCCTGGTCCGGACGACGCTGCGTCGGGCCAGCGAGTTTGTCGAGCTGCGGTGGTCGCCGGACGTGGAGCTGTCCGGCGAGCCGGGCGAGCGGATCTGGCAGCTCGCCGGGATCGCGCCCCTCGGCGCGCTCGACCAGTACGCGCTGCTGCGCTCGCGGACACCGGCGGCCCTGCTGGCCATGCTCGTCGAGGAGACCCGGGCGGTGGACGCGCAGCTCACGGCGGGGTGGCCGGGCCCCGACGGGGACGACGACGAGCTCTGACGGCCGTCACCCGAGGCCTCGGAGCGGCCTCGCCGGGCGACTCCGCCGTGCCGGCTCGGTTAGCCTGAACGTGGTGGTCCGCCACCGACTGCGCTCCCACGTGACAGACCACGTGAATCATCGCGGAGAGACCTGAGCAGCTCAGGACATGTCCGGATGGGGTGCGGCGCGACGTTGCGCCGACTTCATGCCGCCGGTGCCTCCACCGGCAGACGAAGGGACATGACATGTCGTCGAAGGACGAGAAGAACCTGACGCAGGTGACCGAGAAGATCGCGGGGATGGACGAGCCTGCCCGTTCCACGATGCAGCGGGTGCACGAGATCATCATGGCCGCGGCCCCCGCCCTGAAGCCGCGCATCTGGTACGGCATGCCCGCCTACGCGACGTCGGCGAGCACACCCGCGCTCATCACGCTGCGCAAGGACGAACGGCTGAACCTCGCCATCACCGAGAAGGCCGCTTTCCGGGCGGCAGGCGGTGCGGACGCGGGCCTCATGCCGGCCGCGTGGTACTTCGAGACGGTGGACGCCGCCACGGAGCGGCGCATCGCCGAGATCGTCCGCTCGGTGGCTGACTGATCGTCGGCCACCTCCCGGGACGGGGTGGGCCCCACCTCGTCCCGGGACGGCCCGGGCCCAGGCACGCCCGGACGAGCCGCTGGTCCCGGACGGTGCGAAGGTCGCTCACGAGCTTGCATCGGCGCACGCCCGGACCGCAGCGGCGAGGCCCTCTCGGGCGTCCGTCATGTCGATGCGGACGCGTCGACCGTCCCGGTCCTCGTCCCAGGCGACCCAGCCGGCCCGCGCGACGTCCTGCCAGCTGGGCACCGCCTGCCCCGGCATGTCCGGCAGGCGGGCCTCCACGCGTCGTCGGTGCTCGTCCTCGTCGGGGACGGAGGTCTCCAGCACGACCACGTCCGCCTGGGCGCGACGAGCCGTCGTCGCCCAGGCGGCCCGCGCCTCGGGCACCGGGTTCACCGCGTCGATCACGACGTGCCAGCCGAGCGCCAGGTTCCCCGCCGCGACCTCGTGGACGACGGCGTACCCGAGGGCTCCCACCGGGCCGTCCAGGAAAGGCGCCGACGCCGTCTCGACGGCGTCGACCCGCAGGTGAACGGCCGACAGCTCGCGGCACAGCGCTCGTGCGAGCGTCGTCTTCCCGGTGCCGGACGGGCCTGCCAGCACTACGAGCAGAGGCGTCGTCACCCGCACCAACCTACGGTCCTCCGCCGAGGGACGCGGTGGGGGGCGCCCCCGCGCCGGCAGGACCGGACATCGCTACTCGGTGTCATCGGGCGGGTCAGCGACCAGTTCCACCTCGAATCCTGCTGCGTCTTCGAGGTAGGCGGCGTACGTGTCGGGGCCGCCGGCATGCGGATGCCGGTCGGGGAACATCAAGGCCCAGCCGTGCTCCAGGGCGTCGACGACCAAGGCATCGAGGTCAGTGCGGGAGCCTGCGAAGAACGCCACATGATTCATCCCGCTGGCCAGCCGGTTCTGTGGGCCTCGCTCATGAGCCGGTCCTGACTCCAGCACGATGTACGCGTCCTGCAGGGCCCAGCTGCGGCCGGTCTCCCAGCTGCTGGCCAGGCGGTAGCCCAAGCGCTGCAGCAGCCACGGCCACGGTCCGTCGGCAGCCGCCGCGTCGTCCATCCACAGCTCGAGGTGGTGCAGTCGTCCGCGGGTCGTCACGGACGCATCCTCCCGGCCACCTGTCCGAGCGCGCACCTGACCCGCTGACGCGGCCGTGCGTGCGTCTCGGGCAGCCCCAGACGGGGAGCACTCGATGCCGAGACCGTGCCCCTGCGCCCAGACCGTGCCTCTCACGGCACGGTCTCGGCGCAACAGCACGGATTCGGCGAGGGGGGCGCCTGCGGCGGACAGGATGTCGCGCGGGTGGCCCGGACAGCGTCAGCGGAGGTCGGCCAGGAGGTCGCCGTCGGCTTCAAGACGTGCCATCACCTCGTCCGGACCGAGCTGGCGCAGGCCCGGCTCGATCTCCTCCCAGTCCCGCGGGGCGGCGACCATCGGCACGGACCGGCCGCGCAGGGAGTACGGCGTCACGGTCGTCTTGGCCGGGTGGTTCTGACTCCAGTCGATGAGCACCTTCCCCGGCCGCAGGTCCTTCCGCATGACCGAGACGACGAGCTTCGGGTGCTCCGCAGCCAGCGCGCTCGCGACGTCCTTGGCGTACTCGCGGACCTCGAGCGCGTCCCGCTTCCCGTCCAGCGGCGCGTACAGCTGCAGACCCTTGCTGCCGCTCGTCACCGGATACGTGTCCGTCAGTCCGTCGGCCTCGAGCCGGTCGGCGACGAGGTGGGCGACGTCGGCGCACTCGTCGAGGCCGGCACCCGGACCGGGATCGAGGTCGACGACGAGCCGGTCGGGGTGGTGCACCTTGCCGCGCGGGCCGGCGCGCCACTGCGGCGTGTGCAGCTCGACCGCCCCGGCGTTCGCGGCCCACACCAGTCCGGCCAGGTCGTCGAGGAAGGGGAAGTCGACCTCGGTCGCGTCCTCGTCCTCCGGGCTCGCGCGCAGGACCCGGTGCCGCAGCCAGTCGGGTGCTCCGGCCGGCACGTTCTTCTCGAAGAACCGCTCGTCCTCGACGGTGTCGGGGAAGCGGATTCGGGTGACGGGCCGGTCCCGCAGCTGCGGCAGGATCACGTCCGCCACCTGCGTGTAGTACCGGATCATCTCCGCCTTGGTGAATCCGGTCTGCGGGTACAGCACCCGCCCGAGGTTGGTCAGCCGCACGCGGCGACCGGCCACCTCGACGTACTGCGGCGCGTCGTCGGCATCGCGCCCGCGGGGCGTCACGGCCGACACCTCGTGGCGCGCACGGTGGGGTCCTTCGGGACTCTCACGGCATCTCCCACGGGTCCACGCCGACGTCGGACCGGCGCCCGCGCACGACCGGCTGGCGCAGCCGCCCGGCCCGGGTGCGCTGCAGGTACGCGACGTCGACGACGACGTCGGGCTCGCACCAGAGCGCACCGCGGGCGTCGGACGCGGGGACCTCGTCCGCCGCGAGGACCGACGTCGGGCGGGTCAGGGGCCGCAGCGCCGCCGCGAGGTCCTCGCCGCGGCGGCCCGCCAGCCCGCTGCCGGCCTTGCCGAGGTAGCGCCACGTCCCGCCGTCGTCGGGAGCGGCCAGCAGGACGGCGCCGAGCCGCGCTCCCGCCGACGGCGCCGCGGCACGCCCGTGCGGCACCGTCCCGGCCGCGGAACCGGTCTCCGGGCGCCACCCGACGACGGCCGCCGCGCGGGTCGCGCGGTGCGGCACCTTGACCCAGTCGGGTGAACGTCGCCCCGGCTGGTAGGTCGCGGTCCGGCGCTTGGCGACGACGCCCTCGAGGCCGTGCTCGCGTGTCACGGCCCACAGCGCGTCGCCGTCGTCGTAGACGGGGGAGAGCTGGACGCACCCGGGCAGGGCGAGGTCCTCCAGCACGGCGCGGCGCTCGGACCACGGGCGGCGGGTGAGGTCCGCGCCGTCGAGCACGAGGACGTCGAACACCACGTACGTCGCGGGTCGGCGTGCCGCGAGCCGCTGCGCGCGGGCGGGATCCCGCACGTGCATGCGCTCGGCGAGGGCCTCGAAGGACGGCACGCCGTCCGCCATGACGACCACCTCGCCGTCCAGCACCGCGCCCGGCACGGTCGCGAGGTCCGCGAGCTCGGGGTACGCGGCCGTGACCTCCCGGCCGGTCCGCGCCCGCAGCCGCGGGCGTTCCCCGGTGGTGTCCGCCAGCACGCGTACGCCGTCCCACTTGACCTCGTACACCCACTCCGGGCCCCGGGGCAGGGCGCCGCCGTGCCGGGGATCGGCGTCGGCTCGGGTGGCGAGCATGGGCTGCACGGGTCCATCCTGCCCATGACGGTGATCACGAGCACCTGCACTGCTGCGCGCCCCGAGAACCGCCGGAGCGTCGGCCGGACCGAGGAGGACACCATGCGCGCGATCTGGAAGGGCGCCGTCGCCTTCGGCCTGGTGAACGTGCCGGTCAAGCTCTACGCCGCGACCGGGGAGCGCTCGGTCCCGCTGCACCAGGTGCACGCCGAGGACGGCGGCCGCATCCGGTACCGCAAGGTGTGCAGCATCGACGGCGAGGAGGTCCCGTACGACCAGATCGTCAAGGGGTACGAGACCGACGACGGCCGCATGGTCGTCCTCACCGACGAGGACCTCGACGACCTGCCGATCGCGACCGAGCGGGAGATCGCCGTCGAGGAGTTCGTGCCCGCCGAGCAGGTCGACCCGATCATGCTGGGCAAGACGTACTACCTGGAGCCCGAGCGCACCGCGGCCAAGCCCTACGCGCTGCTGCGCGAGGCGCTCAAGACGACCGACCGGATGGCCGTGGTCAAGGTCGCGCTGCGGCAGCGGGAGACCATGGCCGTCCTACGGGTGCGGGACGACGTCATCTGCCTGCAGACGCTGCTGTGGCCGGACGAGATCCGCGCCGCGGACTTCCCGATCCTCGAGGCGGAGGTCCAGGTCCGCCCGCAGGAGCTCCAGATGGCGTCCTCGCTCGTGGAGTCCCTCGCGGGGGACTTCGACCCGTCCGACTTCACCGACTCCTACCGGGAGGCGCTCGAGGCCGTCATCGAGGCGAAGGTGACCACCGGCAAGACCGTGTCGGTGCACCGCCCGGACCAGGAGGAGGACACCGGCGGCGAGGTCGTGGACCTGCTCTCCGCGCTCCAGCGCAGCGTCGAGCGGGCACGCGGCAAGCAGGCCGCGGCCGCGCCGCAGCAGGAGGACAAGCCCGCCCCGCGCCGTTCGAGCCGGCGCAAGTCCGCCGACGGCGACGCCGCGGCACCCGAGGAGAAGCCGGCCGCCTCTGCACGGCGGAAGAAGGCGAGCGGAGGGACCGCCGACGGCGACGGCAAGGCCGCCTCGACCACCACCCCCGCGAAGACCTCCGCGAGGACGTCCGCGAAGACCACCGCGAAGAGCACGGCGGCCCGCTCCGCCGCGGCCGACGAGCCGCCGAAGAAGACCACCGCGAAGCGGACCGCGAAGGGCGCCGGCGACGAGGCGGACGCGCCCGCCAAGAAGACGACCCGCCGCCGGGCCTCCTGAGTGGGGGGCCCGGACCGGCACGACGTCGTCGGCACCCTGCACCGGATCGCCTTCCTGCTCGAGCGCAAGCAGGAGTCCTCCTACCGCTCCCGCGCCTACCGCACGGCGGGGGACGTGCTGCGTGCCCTCGACGACGACGCCTGGCGCGCCCACGTGAGCGACGGCCGCTGGCAGGACCTGCCGGGGATCGGCGACCGCACCGCGGGCGTCATCGCCACGGTCCTGGCGGGGGAGGAGCCGCGGACGCTCACCGAGCTCGAGGCCGACCTGGCCGAGCGCAACCGGGCGGCCACGCCCGCCGGTCAGGCCCTGCGGGACCGGCTCCGGGGTGACCTGCACGCGCACACCGAGGCGAGCGACGGATCCGCGTCCCTCGCCGACATGGCGCTCGCGGCCGTCGAGATCGGGCACGAGTACCAGGCGATCACGGACCACTCGCCCCGCCTGACGGTCGCGAACGGGCTGTCGCCGGCGCGGCTGCGCGCCCAGCTGGGGCGGATCGAGGCGCTCAACAGGTCCCTGGCCGGCGCGGCGCCCCGGCCCTTCCGCGTCCTGTCCGGGATCGAGGTCGACGTCCTCGACGACGGGTCCCTGGACCAGGAGCCGGAGCTCCTGCGCCGTCTCGACGTCGTCGTCGCGTCGGTGCACTCGAAGCTGCGGATGGAGCGCGAGGCAATGACGCGGCGGATGGTCGCCGCCGTCCGGCAGCCGTGGACCGACGTGCTGGGGCACTGCACGGGGCAGCGGGTGGTCGGGCGGCCCCGCCCGCCGAGCGAGTTCGACGCCGGCGAGGTGTTCGCGGCGTGCGCGGAGGCGCAGGTGGCGGTCGAGGTCAACAGCCGGCCGGACCGGCAGGACCCGCCGGACGAGCTGCTGGCACTCGCGGTCGAGGCCGGCTGCTTCTTCACGGTCGACTCCGACGCGCACGCGCCCGGCCAGCTCGACTGGCTCGTCGACGGCTGCGACCGGCTCGCGGCGCACGGGGTGGACCCCGACCGGGTGGTCACGACCTGGCCGGTCGAGCGCCTGCTGGAGTGGACCGATCGCCACGGCTGAGGCGCTGCTGGCAGCAGCGTCCGCGCCGCCCGCCGGCACCCGCCGGCGGGGCTAGCCTCACGCTGTGCAGGCCCCCCGGCGTCGTCGCGGGCTCGGGCGCCGCGACGGCGCCGAGTCGCTCGTCGACGTGCAGATCCTCGAGGCGGACCCGCCCCCGGACGGGTCCGCGGCCGGCGGGTCCACCGGGCTGCCGCCACCGGCCGACGACGACGCCTCCCGTCGCCCCCGGAGGACGACCTCGCGCCACGCGCGCCGCGCCGTCGTCGTCGGGGCGGTCCTCGCGGTCGCGGCGCTGGGCGTGTCGAGCGCGGTCCAGGAACGGCGGCAGGCCGAGCGGGTGGCCGCGTTCGCTGACGTCCTCGGCGCCGTGGAGCGCCTGGACCGGCCGCTGGAGGAGGACTGGTCCCACCGCGCCGGCCAGGTCTGGCGGGCCGGCCACCTCGTGCTCCTCGGCGACGCGGCGGGCGAGCAGGTCCGCGCCGTGGACGCCCGCACGGGCGCGCAGGCGTGGACCCTGGAGCGCGGGGGAGCCGCGCCCGTGCAGCGGTGCCTCGCCGACCGGGAGGCCGACGTCGCGCCGGTCGTGGTCTGCGCCCGCGGGCGCTCGGACGGCGGACCGCCCGGCACGGTGACCCGCGTCATCGTCGACGCCGAGGACGGGACGGTGCTGCGCCAGTACCCGGCCCACCTCGCCTCGCACGGGCAGGCCGTCGTCGGCGAGGACGTCGTCTCGGCCGAGATCAGCGAGGACGGGGGCCTCGTGGTGGTCCGCTCGCGCGCCGTGGACCGTGCCACGGTGTGGGCGACGCGCGTCCCGCTCGCCGGCGGGCGGCAGGCCGGCTCGGGTGCCGGGGACCTGCGCGTCCAGGACGGCTTCGTCGTCCTCGGCGGGAGCACGACGGCGGTCCTGGACGTCACCGACGGGACGGTGCTCGGCACCTGGCACCCCGGTGGCTACACGACGGTGGGCTCGGTGCCCGGAATGGACGGCGCGGACATCCGCACGACGCCGGACGGCTTCGGCGTCTGGAGCGGTGCGGCGGCGGGGACCCGCGATCCGACCGGCACGTGGTTCGACCGGTCCGGCACGCCCCTGGGTGAGCTGGACGGGCTGTTCGTCGAGCCGCCCGTCGCCGACGGTTCCCGGCCGGAGGTCTGGCTCAGCGGACGGGTGGACACCGGGGAGCTCGTCGCGACCGACCTGACGGCGGGCCGCGAGCTGTGGCGCGTCCCGGCCCGCGGCGCCTACCTCCTCCTGCGCCGTGACGGCGCCGTGGTCCTCACGACGGGCGAGGAGGTTCGCAGCCTCGACCTGCGCACCGGGCAGGTCCAGTGGACGACGACCGTGGCCGGGCTCGCCGCGCGCAGCGGGTCGGTCACCGACGGCGCGAGCGTCGTCGTCGTCGCCGAGGCGCGCGGGCAGGCGCAGCTCGTCGCGCTCGACGTCGGCACCGGTGCGTTGCGGTGGGAGACGCCGGCCCCGGGCGTCCCGCCGCTGAGCGAGCGGCGCCACGACCTCGCGCACGTCGGGCTCGGGGTCGTCGGCGGCCGTCCCGTCCTGCTGGCCGAGGGCGTCGTCGTGGGCCTGACCGCTCCCGCGTGGCGGGGCGCGCCGGGGTCGGGCAGCCCCGACGCGAGCTGACGGGCCGGGCCCTTCGTCCTGGCGGGAGGCCTCACGGGTCCCTAC
>NZ_CAMPHH010000094.1 GCF_946885855.1 uncultured Actinotalea sp.
GTCGGGTGGTGGGGCGCGCCGTCAGGTCGTGCGGGCCAGGAGGACCTCCGTCACCGCGTCGACGACGGCGGGCTCCACCCCCAGGGCGTGCAGGTCGCCGACGCGGACGGGCAGCGGGCGGTCGCCCGTCGCGGCGGCGTAGGCGTGCACCTTCGCGTCGTGCGCGATCTCGGCGCGGTCCAGCACCGCGAAGACCAGCGGGTCGACGTCGTTGGGGCGCAGGCGCGGGTCGGCGCCGACCTCGACGGCGAGCACCGCCGTCGTCGGCACGTCGTCGACCGTCACGGAGACGCGCGTCGTCGCGCGGGCGCCCGGGCCGTCGGGCTGCGGTGCGGCGTGGCGGCGCTCGACCCGCGCGGGGACCTCGGCGCCGTCGACCGTCAGCGTGAGCGGGTCACCGTCGGCCAGGTCGTCCGGGGCGGCGACGAACGTCACGGTCCACCGGCGCCGCTCGGGCACCCCAGCACCGGACCCGTCCACCGGCCCGGCCGTGAAGCGGCCCGCCGCCTGCTCCCAGCGCAGCGGCGTCGTCGTCGGCGAGCCCACGCCGCCGTCGTCCTCGAGCAGGTCGAACGCGCCGTCCGCCCCGACGACCACCAGCACCTCCAGGTGCTCGGGGTTGACCGGCTCGTTGCCCGGCACCTCGGCGCCGTCGAGCGGCACGAGCGCCCCGGTCCGCGCCAGGACGGGCAGCGTCCGCAGGTCGCGGTGCAGCGCCACGCGCCGGTCGCCGTCGTACGCGACGTCCGACAGCACGTCGACCCACGTCCCCGGCGGGAGCCACGCGTCCGCACGGGCGAGCAGCGAGGCGTCGTCGGCGGGGCGCGTCACCGCGGCGACGACCAGCTCGCTCCCGAACGCGAACTGGTCCGGCACCTCGTAGGCCTGCCCCACCTCGGGGTGCGCGTAGTACATCGGCAGGACCAGCGGCACGCCGGACGCGGCCCGGTGGTTCATCGTGTGCAGGTACGGCACGAGCCGGTGCCGCAGCCGCAGGAACGCGGTCTGCACGTCCCGCGCCTCCGGCGAGAACGTCCACGGCTCCTTGGTGATGAACGGGTTGGCGCCGGAGTGCAGGCGCAGGATCGGCGAGAAGCAGCCGAGCTGGACCCACCGCGTGGCGAGCTCGTCGTCCTTGGTGCCGAAGAAGTGCCCGCCGATGTCGTGGCTCCACCAGCCGTAGCCGATGTTGCTCGCCGTCGCGGTGAAGTACGGCTGGAACGCGAGGGAGTCCCAGGAGATGACCGTGTCGCCGGAGAAGCCGACGGGGTAGCGGTGGCTGCCCGGGCCGGCGTACCGGGAGAACGTCAGGCCGCGGCGGCCGTCGCGCGCGTTGTCGAGGTAGTGGAAGTGGTTGAGCATCCACAGGGGGTCGATGCCCGCGACCTTCGAGTGCGGGCCCGACTGCCAGTCGATCCACCAGAAGTCGACGCCGTCCCGCTCGAGCTCGCGGTGCAGGACGTCGAAGTAGGCGGCGAGGAACTCCCGGTCGGTGACGTCGAAGGCGATGGGGTCGCCGGCGTCGGGGTCCAGGCCCAGGGTGCGGGCCATCTCCGTGTACGCGTCCTCGTGGGCGCGGACGCCGTCGGCGGGGTGGACGTTGAGCGTGACCCGCAGGCCGTGCTCGTGCAGCCAGCCCAGGAACGCGGCCGAGTCGGGGAAGAGCTCGCGGTTCCACGTGTAGCCGGTCCACCCGCTGCCGTGCTCGGGGTCGATGTCGACGAGGTGCCAGTCCATGTCGATGACGCTCACCGAGAACGGCAGCCCCTCGGCGCGGAACCGCTCGATGAGCGCCTGGTACCCCTCGGCGGTGTAGCGGTGGTACCGGCTCCACCAGTTGCCGAGCGCCCAGCGGGGCAGGACCGGCGTCGGCCCGCTGACCGCGTAGAACGCCTGGAGAGCCTCGGGGTAGTCGTGGCCGTACGCGAAGACGTAGAGGTCCCGGCGCCCGGGCTCGCGCGGGGCGACCCAGCCCTCGTCGTCAAAGAGGAACGACGACGAGTCGTCCAGCACCGCGTAGCCCAGCCGGGACACGACACCGTCCTCGAGCGGGAGGGCGCCGTCGACGTCGTCCAGCGTGCGGGCGGTGCCCCCGAGGTTGTCCTTGCTCTGGCCGAACTGCCCGCCGAGCTCGCCGGCGTCCTGCCCGTACCGCCACACCGAGTGGTAGCTGCTGATGCCGCCCAGGACGGCGAGGCTGAGGCCGCTCGTGCTGAACGGCTCCTTGTCGTAGGTGAGCCGGAAGCGCGCCGTCTCGACCTCGACGTGCGAGCCGGTGTCGACCACGCGGAACTGCGGCACGGGCAGCTCGCGGCGCTGGGCGAACGTCGAGGGCCTGTCCTCGAAGCGGCCGTCCTCGGACCACTCCAGGCGAACGAGTCCCTCCGTCAGGACGGTCAGGCGCCACCGGTCCCCGACGACGACGGCGTCCTCGTGCGCGACGGGGCGGGCGGGCAGGCGGTACTCCGGCTTCACGGCGCGTGCTCCTCCGGTGGGGGTGGCGGGATCATGGTCGACCCTGCCACCGGAGCGCGGTCCGTCGCGACCCGTGGTCGCCGTGACGCCGACCCGCCGGGGGATCGGACCGGGCCGTCCCGCCGACCGCGACGAGCCCCGGCGAACTGGCAGCCGGCTCCCAGCCTCCTCCCAGCCCGCCGGAGCACCGTGGAAGCAGAGGGGACCGGCACCCGAGCCGGCGCGGGGGACACGACGAGGAGGCGAGTTCCATGAGGACGGCACTGCGAAGGGCTGTCGCGGCGGGTGCCGTCGGGCTGGTCGGCGTGACGGGCGTCGCGCTCGGCGCGACCGTGCTCCCGGCTGCTGCGACGACCGACGACACCGCGGCGGAGGACACGACCGACGCCGCGCTCCGGGTCCAGCACGAGGAGCGGATCCGAGAGACGCTCGAGGCGAGCGTCCAGGACGGGACGATCACTGCGGAGCAGGCCGACCGGATCGCCGCGACGCTCGCGGAGCAGCTCGGCCCGCGCGGCGGGTCCGGAGGTCACGGCCACGGCCACGGTGAGCGCGGCGTGGCCCTCACCGCAGCGGCCGACGCGCTCGGCCTGACCACCGACGAGCTCCGTGCGGCGCTGGCCGACGGGTCGACCCTGGCCGACGTCGCGGAGGGCCAGGGGGTCGCCGTGGACGACCTCGTGGCGGCGCTCGTCGCGGCGGCGGAGGAGCGGATCGACGACGCCGTCGCGGACGGGCGGCTGACCGCCGAGGAGGCGGCGCAGCGCAAGGCCGACCTGGTCGAGCGGATGACCGAGCGCGTCGAGAGCGGCCTCGGCGGCGGCGAGCAGCACCGCGAGATGCGCGGCGAGGGGCAGGGTGACGGTCACGGTCGGATGCACGGCCAGATGCGTGGCGGTGACGGCGCCGGTCTCCAGGGCCGCGGCATGGGCGCCGGCCTCGGTTTCGGGGGGGCGGACGCCTGACCGGTCCCCTCACGGGGTAGCCGTGCACCGACATCCGGTGCACGGCTTCCCCACGAGCGAGGAGCCACCCGCCCGCCCGGTCGACCGTTGCCGTCGGGCGGCGAAGCCGCGCGGTGGTCAGCGCGGGGAGTGGCGCAGGTGCGGGTCGAGCGTCGGCGCGCCGGGCGGCTCGTCGACGACACCTCCCGGTCGCCCCGCCCCGGCGATCCCGGTGACGCCCAGGCCGGTCGCCGCCTGCCCGTCGCGTGCCGCAGCCGTCGAGCGCGCGCGGCGCAGGAGCTGGTGTGGCGCCCGCCCGGTGACGCCGCGGACGGCGGCCGACCGGGAGCGGCCGCCGCCGCGGGTGCCCAGCCGCAGCGGGGCGCCGAGGAACTCCCCGAGCGTGACGCCGGCGGCGATGCCGAGGCCGATCATCAGCGCTCCGAAGAGGCCCGAGACGCCGGGCAGCACGCCGATGCCGCTCGTCCCCTCCACGAGGTCGAACAGCCCGCGGTAGATCGCCAGGCCCGGCAGCAGCGGCACGATGCCGCACACCGAGGTGACGATGGAGGGCACCTTGAGCCGCGGTGACGCCCACTCGCTGAGGAAGCCCACGACGGTCGCCGCGATGGCGCTCGCCACGGCCGGTCCCACCCCGAGGTCGGTCATCACGCTGAGGACGGACCACGAGACGCCGCCCACGGCCGCCGCGACGACGACCGCACGCGGCCGGGCGTAGGAGGCCACCGCCCAGGCGAGCGCGACGGTGCCCGCGGCGAGCACCTGGAGGATGAGCGGGCTCGTGTTCTGCGGGGGATCCAGCAGGACGAGCGGCACCCCGAGGCGACGAGCGACGTCGAGGACGAAGCCGATCCCCACGACGATGCCGAGCGTGAGCACGAACACCTCGAACGCACGCGCACCCGCCGTGATGGGGAAGCCGCTGATCGCGTCCTCCGCGGCGCCCACGAGGGAGAGCCCGGCGAGGAGCACGACGATGCCGGAGGCGACCACGAGCGAGGGCGGCAGGACCGCCGGGTCGAACGGGAGGGCCGGGCCCGCGAGGAACAGCGCGACCGCGACGAGGGCCGCCACCGCCGCGCCCGCCGCCTGGAGGAAGAACGCGGGGAGTCCGCGCAGGCTGAGGAACCAGATGACCCGGTCGATGACCGCCGTGGTGGCGGCCGCCACGAGCGCGACGGCCGGACCGCCACCGAGGAGCACCGCGACCGCGCCCGCGAGCGTGGACAGCGCGGCCGTGACGACCCAGCGCCGGTAGGTCTGCGGAGCGGAGACGATCGCGTCGAAACGGTCGTGCGCGGCGTCGACCTGCTCGCGCGCCTCCTCCGGTGCCACCGTGCGCTCGCCGACCTCCCGCGCGAGCTCGACGACGTCCTGGAGCCGCCCGTAGTCCGGGATCCGCTCGGCGACGATGCGCATCATCGTCAGCGGATAGGCGTCGTCACCGCGGTCGTACGAGACGGTGATCGACGTGAACGTCAGGTCCACCTGGGCACCGCGCAGACCGAACGACCGCAGCACCCGACGGATGGCGAGCGTCACGTCCACCGCGGCGGCGCCGAGGGAGAGCATCGCCTCGCCGACGCGGAGGGAGAGCTCGAGGACGGCGTGGATCGTCGGCGGGTCCAGCTCACCCGGGCGCGACCGCAGGCCCGCCTGCAGGGTCGGTGGTCCCCCCGCGACGCGTCGGACGACCGACCGGGGGACCCACCGCAGAGGCATGCTCCGACCCTAGGTGCTCCGTCGCCGGGCCCGCCGAGGCGTCAGCGCGCGCCCAACCGGCACAGCACGTACCGCTGCCCCGTCGGGGTGGGCGCGCGGCGCGTGTCGACGACGACGACGCCCGGCAGCGGCGCCGCGTCCCACGCCGCGGCCGACACGACGACGACGTCGACCTGGCCGAGCGCGACCCGGTCGGCGACGGCGCGGCGGAGCACGGGCGACGTGGTCGTCCGGACTCCCTCCATGCGGGTCCCGCCTCCGGCGGCGGCGATCTTCTCGGCGGCCCGCGTGGTCGCGGCGTCGTCGTCGGTGAGCACCGCGACCGGGCCCGATCCGGTCAGCGAGAGCACCGTCGTCGCGAGGCCGTCCGGGGACGAGGCGGTGGCGGGGCCGGTGACGGTGGGGGCGGTCATGAGGTCCTCCGAGGGTGGTGCGGTTGCCGGGTCCCAGCACATCACCGACCACCGACACGGCCGGGACGGACGGCGTGGACGGCGTGTCCCGCGCCCGCCGACACACCCGTGCACACCGGTGCGGCGACCGGGTGCGCGGGGCCCCTTTCGCCCCCATGCGCACGGATCTGCGCCACCCCGTGACCTGCGCACTTTCCCACGGGCCCCGCAGCGGATGCGGGCCGCGGGCGGCGTTCCTACCGTCACCGGGTCACCGCGACGACGCGGTGCCGGCACCGGGACCGACGACGGCCGGGTGCCACGGACGACCCGGCCGCAGGGCCCGGAGGTGTACGACCCATGAGCACCAGACCACCGTTCCCACGTGCCGGTGCGCCGCGCCCCACCGGCTCGGGCCGCGCGCACCGCGGCGCGAGCAGCGCGCGGGCCCTCACCGCCACCGCGCTGGCGGGCGCCCTCGCCCTCGCGCTCGCACCCGGCGCCGCCGCCGCGCCCCCCGGTCGCGGCGAAGCCGCGGCGCCGCCCGCCACGACCGCCGTCGGCCCAGCGGCCGGCGCAGCCGACGCGACGCCCACCACCACGGCCGGCAGGTCGACCACCACCACGGCCGTGGGCGGCGCGCTGGCGGACCTGGGTCTCACGGACGTCGTCGGCCCGCTGCCCGTCACCGACGACTCCTACCCCTTCGGCGCGGCGGACCACCAGCTCGTCGCCCAGGACCTGGGGAAGCTCGGTTACGTCGAGGAGGAGTACCTCGTCAGCGGGCTGTCGAACGTCTACACGTGGCCGCAGGAGGGCCCCGCGCAGGTCGTGACGCCCGACGCGCCGTACACCACGCGCGTCCTCGTGCGGCGCCCGGCGAAGGAGCAGCACTTCAGCGGTGCGGCGGTCGTCGAGATGCTCAACCCGTCGAACCTCTTCGACCTCAACATCGGCTGGGCGATGGCCCACGAGGAGATGATCGACAACGGCGACACCTGGGTCGGCATCACGGCCAAGCCGATCGCCGTCGACGCGCTGCAGAACTTCGACCCCGAGCGCTACGCGGACCTGTCCTTCGCCAACCCGCTCCCGCTGGACGACCCGCGCAACTGCACCACGGTGGCGGCGGACAGCTCCCGGGAGACGGAGAACGGCCTGGTGTGGGACATCTACACCCAGGTCGGGCAGTGGCTGCGCAGCGACGACGGCACGAACCCGCTGACCTACGGCGACGGCACGAGCGACGTCGACCTCGCCTACGGGTTCGGCTACTCCCAGACCGGCGGCTACCTGGTGAACTACATCAACGCCGTCCGGCCGCTGGTCGTCGAGGAGACCGGGGAGCAGCCGTACGACGGCTACCTCGTCGCCGTGGCGGGCGGGGCCTTCGCGGGCGCCTACCCGATGAACCAGTGCGAGCCCGCGCCGCCGGCCACCGACCCGCGGCGGCAGATCCAGGACGTCGGCGTCCCGGTCATGCGCGTCATGTCGCAGTCGGACTACCTGCGCGGCATCGGCGCGCGGCGGGCGGACAGCGACGAGCCCGGTGACCGGTACCGCCACTACGAGCTCGCAGGTGCCGGTCACGCCACCCCGGAGGAGCTGTACTACTCCGCGGCGCCGGAGGACATCCTCGCCGCCGACCGCGCCGTGCCGCCGATGGCGTGCAACGAGGGCGAGCGCAGCCGTCTGCCCAACGAGATCTTCTTCAACGCGGCCCTGCACAACCTCGACCTCTGGGTACGCGAGGGGATCGCCCCGCCGCGCATCGACCCGATCCTCGTCGCGGACGGCGCACCCGTGCTGGACGAGTACGGCAACGTCCAGGGCGGCTGGCGCTCGCCCTACCTCGACGTGCCGACGAGCACCTGGTACGGGACGGCGACCGGCGCGTCGTTCTGCTTCATCGCCGGCTGGGAGGACCCGTTCGACCAGGCCACGCTGGACGCGCTCTACCGCAGCCACGGTGACTACGTGCGCCAGGTGGGTGCGAGCGTGCGCTCCCTGGAGGACCAGCGGCTGCTGACGGACTACGACGCCCGGGAGCTGCGGGTCGAGGCCGCGCAGTCCGACATCCCCTGACCGGTGGGGCCACCGGGCGGGCGGCGTGGGGCTCCGGCTCCCGCCGCCCGTCCACAGCCGGGCCGTCCCTGCGCGTGCGAGGACGGCCCGGCTGGCGCAGGGTGGAGGGAGCACCTGTCCCTCACCCAGACCGGAGGACCCCATGCGCATCCGTGGCCGCGTCGTCGTCGTGACCGGCGCCTCGAGCGGGATCGGTCGGGCGACCGCCCTGGCGTTCGCCCAGGCCAAGGCCAGGGGCGTCGTCCTCGCCGCCCGGCGGGAGGACGCGCTGGAGGACCTGGCGCGACAGGTCGAGAAGGCCGGTGCCCGCGCGCTGGTGGTCCCGGTCGACGTCGCCGACGAGGACGAGGTCCGCGAGCTCGCCGACCGCACGGTCGAGGAGTTCGGCCGGATCGACGTGTGGGTGAACGACGCGGCCGTGTCCGTCTACGGCGGCGTCGAGGAGCTGCCGCTGGAGGACGTGCGCCGCGTGCTCGACGTCGACGTCCTCGGCTACCTGCACGGCATCCGCGCCGTGCTGCCGCTCATGCGCGACCGCGGGCAGGGCGTCATCGTCAACATCGCGTCCGTGCTCGGCGCGGTGCCCCAGCCGTACGCCGCCCCGTACTCGATGGCCAAGGCGGCGGTGCTCGCGCTCGCCGGCAGCGTGCGGTCCGAGCTGCGGCTGCAGGGGGAGAAGGGCATCCACGTGGTCTCGGTCCTGCCGACGACCGTCGACACCCCGTTCTTCGCCCAGGCCGGCAACCACACGGGGCGCAAGGTCCTGGCGATGCCGCCGGTCAACAGCCCCCGGCGCGTCGCCGAGGCCGTCCTGGACGCCGTCCGGAAGCCGCGGCGCGAGGTGCTCGTGGGGTCCGGGGCGAAGACCCTGGTCATGACCGCGCGCAAGCACCCCGACAAGGCTGAGCGGCTCATCGCCCGCCACGTCGACACCCAGCACCTGTCCCGGCGGCACGGCGCCGCGCCGACGAGCGGCAACCTGCACCACCCCTCGCCGGTCGGGGCCGACGCCGCGGTCGAGGGCGGCTGGCACGGACGGACCCGGACCGGCGCGCGCCGCGTCGTGCTCGCGGCGGCCGCGGTCGGCGGCGGGCTCGCGGTCCGCCGCGTCCTCGCGGGATCCGGCTCCGGCCGATGAGCCGCGCCGCCGACGACGCCGCGGGGACCGCTGCGGGGGTGCGTCGCCTCCCGCACGCCTCGGCGGTCGACACGGCGCGGGTGATGGGGCGCGTCGTCGTCCCGCTCCTGGCGCGCGGCGTCATCGTGCGGCGCCGCGGCGCCGTCGGCTGGGCGGAGCGCGCGAACGCCGACGCCCGCGCGGTCGCGCTGCTGCAGGAGCTGCGCCGGACGTACGGTCGCGGCCCCCTGCGCCTGCGGCTGCCCCGACGGATGGTCGTGCTGCTCTCGCCGGAGCACGTGCACCGCGTCCTCGCCGAGGGCCCGGAGCCGTTCAGCCCCGCGACGATGGAGAAGCGCGCGGCCCTGTCGCACTTCGAGCCGCACAACGTCCTCATCTCCTCCGCGCCGGACCGCGCGGAGCGCCGCCCGTTCCACGACGTCGCGCTGGACTCGGGAGCCGCGCTGCACCGCGGCTCGGCGGCCGCCGTCGCGGTCGTCCACGAGGAGCTGGACGGCCTGCTCGCGCGGGTGGACGCGACGGGCCGCCTCGAGTGGGACGACTACGCCCGCGCGTGGCTGCGCATCGTCCGGCGCGTCACCCTCGGGGACGGCGCCGCGGACGACGAGGAGCTCACCGACGACCTCGTCGCGCTGCGCGCCACGGCGAACTGGGCGTTCCTGCACCCCCAGCGCCGGCGCCTGCGCCGTCGCTTCCACGCCCGGCTGCAGCACCACCTCGACCGCGCCGAGCCCGGGAGCCTCGCCTTCTGGGCCGCGCAGGCGCCGACGACGCCCCGGACCCTCCCCTCCGAGCAGGTCGCCCAGTGGCTGTTCGCCTTCGACGCGGCCACCTGGGCCGGGTTCCGGGCGCTCGCGCTGCTCGCGAGCCACCCCGCGCAGCAGCGGCGGGCCCGCGAGGAGGTCGACGCGGTCGACCTGGAGGTGCCCCAGCGGCTGCCCTACCTGCGCGCCTGCGTCCTGGAGTCATTGCGTCTGTGGCCGACCACCCCGGCAGTGCTGCGGGAGACGACCCGCCGGACGGCCTGGGAGGACGGCCCCATGCCGGAGCGGACGAGCATCCTGGCGTACGCGCCGTTCTTCCACCGCGACGACGAGAACGTCGAGGCGGCGCACCGGTTCGCGCCGGAGCTCTGGGCGACGCAGCGCACCGAGCGGGACTGGCCGTTCATCCCGTTCTCCGCCGGTCCCGCGGGGTGCCCGGGCCGCAACGTGGTCCTGCACACGGTGAGCCTCGCGCTCGCGCGACTGCTGCGGGACCGCGAGATCGACCTCCTCGACGGTCGGCTCCGGGCCGACGAGGACCTGCCCGGCACGCTCGACATGTTCACCCTGCGGTTCGCGGTCGGGCCGCGGAGCGCGACGAGCCCGGCGGGCGCCGCGTCCGCCGCCTGACGGGCCGGCCTGCCGTCTGACGGGCCGGCCTGCGCCTGACGGGTCAGGCCGGCGGGCCGGAGGGTTCGTCGTCCGCGCGGTCCGCGGCCCCGTACGCGTCGGTCTGGCCGCCGCCCGACCCGTCGACCGGCCCAGCCGTCGGCCCAGCGGCCGGCACGCCGACCGGCTCGTCCATAGACTCCGTGGACCGCGTGTAGGCCGCGGCGCGGACGACGTCGTCGTCCTCGAGCCCGGCCCCGACGGCGCCCGCCACGGTGGCCAGGCTCGCGGTCAGCCAGGCGAGCCGCCACCACGTGCCCGCGTCCGGCTCGCGGCCGAGCACCCCGGCGAGCACGCCGGCGTCGACGAGCAGCGCCGCGCCGAGCAGGGCCAGCACGACCAGCACCAGGTGGAGCACGAGGACCCCGACGAGCACCGTGCCGGTCGTCGCGAGGTTGAAGAGCGTGACCTGGCGCCGCTCCCGCGCGCGGCGGGGCCGCTCCCACAGGCGGGCCCCGGCGACGAGCGCGACCACGACCGCGAGCACCGACAGCACCGCGAGCAGGAGCAGCCGGCCGGCGCCGTACGCGTCCGCCAGCAGCCACAGGTCCGTCGTGACCAGCGACAGGACCGCCGCGGCCCCCGCCGCGGTGAGCGCGCGGGACAGCGGCGCGAGGAGGCGCCACGGCCGGTTGGCCCGCACCATCGCCAGCAGCAGGCCGGCGTGCCCGCCGAGCACCCGGGCGGCGAGCCGGACGCCGCCGGGCGCCGTGGCGTCGTCGTCGGTCGTGAGCTGGCGCAGGCGGTCCCGCACGCGCTGGGCGTCGGGGCGGGCGTCGTCGTCGGAGGTGCCGACGGCCACGAGCTCGCCGACCAGCCGGGCGACGGCCCGCCGGGCCCGCGACCGCACCTGGACGGCCCCGAGCCCCGGGACGCTCACGAGCCCGACGCCGTGCACCGGCGCCGTCTGCGTGACGACGGCCCGCCGCCCCTCGAGCAGGGGTACCGACGTGAGCACCACGGCCAGGTCCCAGTCCTCGTCGAGCAGCCGGTCCCGGCTCGCCTCGAGGAGGTCGAGGGCGCCGGTGCCCTGGTCGGCCACGGGGTCGGTGACGACGGTGACGTCCCAGGCGTCGCCTCCGACGGTGTCCCGCAGGACCGTGTCGAGGTGGAGGAGCCCGTCGCCGAGGACCTCCGTGAGCCGCGGGGAGACGACCACGCCGAGCCCCACCCGCGGGAGCCGCGCGGCGTGGTCGGCTCCCCGTGTCTTATACACCTCTCCCACCCCACGACACACAGACCGATCCGGTAT
>NZ_CAMPHH010000095.1 GCF_946885855.1 uncultured Actinotalea sp.
ACCGACGACGCCGCTCGAGCCCCTGGCCCTCGCGGGCGCGCGGACGGCACCCGCGAGGGCCAGGGGCTCGAGCGGCGTCGTCGGTGTTGCGACCTGGGCCGCGGCCTCGTGCCACGCGTCACGCAGCGGCTCCACGAGCTCGCGGCAGGCGGCGGTGCGGTCGGCGTCGCCGGCGACGTTGGCGCCGACGAGCTCGGTGAGGAGGAACGTGTAGACGCTGAGCAGCTGCTTCGCGCCGTCCCACGCGGTGACGTCCAGCGTCGAGGCGAGCTCGGAGACGATGTCCTGCGCGTGGGTGAGGTGCGGCCCGGCGGCGGCGCGGTCGCCGGAGCGCTGGGCCGTCTCGGCCCGCTGCAGGTCCAGGACCAGGCGGTCGTAGAGCATGGTGAGCAGCTTGGCAGGGCTCGCGGTCGCGACCGTGTCGTCGACGTAGCGGGTGCGGAGCGCGGCGTAGTTCACGACGACCTCTTTCAGCGGCCCGAGTTGGCCATGAGGCCGGACAGCTGTCCGGCGAGCCAGCTCGACTGGCCCTGGAGGTTGGACAGGGTGACCTCGAGCGCGGAGTACGTGCGCTGGAGGCCGGCGCGGCGCAGCTCGAGGCGGCGGTCCCAGGACTCGATCTGCGTGCCGAGGTCGCGGACCTGCCGCTCCTGGTTCTGGATCTTGAGCGTCAGCGTCCCGTCGAAGCGGTCCGAGATGCCGGTCGCGGAGTCGGCGACCCGTTGCGCCAGGCCCGAGACGACCGTCTGGACCTTGGTCGGGTCCGCGGCCACGGCGGCGGCGAACGCCGCCTCGTCGAAGGTGAAGGTGCCGTCGCGGCCGAGGACGATGCCGACCTCCGCCGGCGAGGTGGCACCGACCGGGCGGCCGAGCGCGTCGGACAGCTGGGTGCGGATGCTGCGCACGGCGCTGTCGCCGGTGAAGAGCCCGCCGGTGACGGTGGTCGTCCCGTCGCCGTTGGTGCGCGTCGTCGTCGCCGTGCGGCTGGTGATCTCGGACAGGACCACGCCCATCGCCCCGACGAGGTCCTTCGCGAGCTTCGACAGCGCGGCGTCGTCGCGGCCGACGGTGACGGTGGTCGGCTCGTCGTCCGGGCCGGTGACCTTCGAGACGGTGATGTCCACGCCGGTCATGAGCTCGGAGAAGGTGTTGGTCGCGGACCGGAACTCGGTCTCCGCGGGCGTGTCCCTCCACAGCGTGACCCGGGCGTCCTGGGCGGCGGCGATCTCCGTGGCCGCGAGCTGCGGACCCGTCGTGCCCTCACCGGCGAAGACGGTGAAGGCGCCGGCCTCCCCCGTCGCCGTCCCCGTCAGCTGGAGGCGGTAGACGGGCTCGCCGTCGCCGTCGAGCCCGGCACGGACCATGGTGGCGCGGACGCCGGCCGCGGTGGTCTGGTTGAGCGCCTTGGCGATGTCGGCGAGGCTGCCGCTGGCCGGCTGGACCGTGACGAGCGTGTCGTCCGCCTTGCGCACCGTGATGGTCGCGGGGACGCCGAGGTCGAGCGCGGTGGCGACCGGCTCGGGGACGCCGTCGACCATGCGCGGCGTGGCGGCCGAGCCGTCGGCGCGGAAGGCGCCCGAGACGCTGACCTGCGCCGTCGCGAGGCTGTCGACCGTGAAGCTCACGGACGAGGGCTGGGCCCCGGCCCGCGTCGTCACCGTCGCGCCGTCCGAGGAGGACGTGCCGCTGAAGGCCTGCCAGCTCTCCGCCTTCGCGGCCTTGCCGGCGGCGTCCGCGAGGGACGCGACGCGGGTGTTGAGCCCCTGCAGGGCGCTCACGAGGGACTGGGCGGACGTCGACTTCTGCTTGAGCAGGGTCTGCGGCATCGCCTCGACCTGCATGAGCTGGTTGATGAGGGAGGTGGTGTCGAGCCCGCTCGCGAGCCCGTCGATCCCGAACATCGACACGGTGTTCTCCTCCTCTCGGTGTGCAACAGGTCACGCCCTGGCCGGCACCGCGTGCCGGCCAGGGCGCTGGTGGATCAGCGCAGGAGCGACAGGACGCCCTGCGGGATCTGGTTCGCCTGGGCCAGCATCGCCGTGCCGGCCTGGGACAGGATCTGCGCCCGGGTGAACGAGACCATCTCCTGAGCCATGTCCGTGTCCCGGATCCGGGACTCCGACGCGGACAGGTTCTCCACCGCCACGTTGATGTTCTTGATCGTGTGCTCGAACCGGTTCTGGTACGCACCCAGCTCCGCACGCGCCGTCGAGACCGCGCCGATCTGCGTGTCGATCGCCTCGACCGCGGCCTGGGCTCCGGTGTGGCTGCTGAAGTCGAGGTCGGCACCCGCGCTCCACGCGGCGCCGTCGTAGGTGCTGACGTCCAGGGCGTCGGCCACGCCGCTGACGTCGGCCGAGGTGAGGTCCACCTCGATGGCGGAGTTGGCGTCGCCGTCGGCGCCGACCTGGAAGGTCAACGACGCCTGCGAGCCGTCGAGGAGCTTCGTGCCGTTGAAGTTCGTCGAGTCCGCGATGCGGCTCAGCTCGGCCTGGAGGCTGTTGGCCTCGGTCGCGATGTTGGCGCGGGCGTCGGTGTTGTTCGAGTCGTTGGCGGCCTGGACGCCCAGGTCACGCATGCGCTGCAGGATGGCGTGGACCTCGGTCAGCGCACCCTCGGCGGTCTGGACCACCGAGATGCCGTCCTGGGCGTTGCGGGCGGCGACCTTGAGGCCACCGACCTGCGAACGCAGCCCCTCCGAGATCGCCAGACCGGCGGCGTCGTCCGCGGCCCGGTTGATCCGGAAGCCCGAGGAGAGCTTCTCCAGGCTCTTGCTCAGGTCGTTCTGCGTGTTGGACAGGTTGCGGTACGAGTTGATCGCCGCGATGTTCTGGTTGATCGACAGACCCATGGTGACTCCTCCTTGAACGGGTCGACAGCCGCCCCTCCATGGGCGAGCACCGTCCTGATCGACCACGGACCGCCCGGGCTGAGCGGTCCGGACCGTCGTCCCGGGTGAAGATCACGGCCGGCACGACCGAGGGCGGGTACCCCCTGCAGGGGGACCCGCCCTCGGTCGACTCCGGGCGATCGCTCAGGAGCGTCGGACCGTCGTGATCAGCGCAGGAGCGACAGGACGCCCTGCGGGATCTGGTTGGCCTGGGCCAGCATCGCCGTGCCGGCCTGGGACAGGATCTGCGCCCGGGTGAACGAGACCATCTCCTGAGCCATGTCCGTGTCCCGGATCCGGGACTCCGACGCGGACAGGTTCTCCACCGCCACGTTGATGTTCTTGATCGTGTGCTCGAACCGGTTCTGGTACGCACCCAGCTCCGCACGCGCCGTCGAGACCTCGCCGATCGCCGCGTCGAGCGTCTCGATCGACGCCTGGGCGGACGCGTGGCTGGCGAAGCTCAGGGCGGAGGCGCCACCGCTCGCGAGTGCGCCTGCCAGGGTCTTGATGTCGGCGTCGCTGAGGTCCACCACGATCGCGGAGTTGGTGTTGCCGTCCGCACCGACCTGGAAGGTCAGGGAGGTCTGCGCGCCGGCCGTGACGGAGTCGACGTCGCCCTTGAGCAGCGAGGTGCCGTTGAAGTTCGTGGACTCCGAGATGCGGTCCAGCTCGCTGACGAGGCTGTCCGCCTCGGTCTTGATGTTGGCGCGCGCCTCGGTGTTGTTCGAGTCGTTGGCGGCCTGGACGCCCAGGTCACGCAGCCGCTGCAGGATCGAGTGGACCTCGGTCAGCGCACCCTCGGCGGTCTGGACCACCGAGATGCCGTCCTGGGCGTTGCGGGCGGCGACCTTGAGGCCACCGACCTGCGAACGCAGCCCCTCCGAGATCGCCAGACCGGCGGCGTCGTCCGCGGCCCGGTTGATCCGGAAGCCCGAGGAGAGCTTCTCCAGGCTCTTGCTCAGGTCGTTCTGCGTGTTGGACAGGTTGCGGTACGAGTTGATCGCCGCGATGTTCTGGTTGATCGAGAGACCCATGATGACTCCTCCATGAATCGGGTCGGGACCGGTCCGTCCATGGACCGGTGTCTGCCGTGCCGGCCGCTGGTGCAGCGCGACGAGGTGCCGGGGCCGGCGGGGCGTCGGTCACGCCCCGCCGACCGCGACGGGGGATCAGCGCAGGAGCGACAGGACGCCCTGCGGGATCTGGTTCGCCTGGGCCAGCATCGCCGTGCCGGCCTGGGACAGGATCTGCGCCCGGGTGAACGAGACCATCTCCTGAGCCATGTCCGTGTCCCGGATCCGGGACTCCGACGCGGACAGGTTCTCCACCGCCACGTTGATGTTCTTGATCGTGTGCTCGAACCGGTTCTGGTACGCACCCAGCTCCGCACGCGCCGTCGACACGTCGCCGATCTTGGCGTCCAGGGTCTCGATCGACGACTGGGCAGCCGCGTGGGTCGAGAAGTCCAGCGCCGACGCACCGGAGGAGAGCGAGGACGAGATCGAGGCGACGTTCGCGTTGGTCAGGTCGACCTCGATCGCCGAGTTGGAGTTGCCGTCCGCACCCACCTGGAAGGACATGGTGCCGGCGCCGTTGAGGAGCGCCTTGCCGTTGAAGTTGGTCGACTGCGCGATGCGGTCGAGCTCCTCCACGAGGCTGTCCGCCTCGGTCTTGATGTTGGTGCGCGCGTCCGCGTTGTTCGAGTCGTTGGCGGCCTGGACGCCCAGGTCACGCATGCGCTGCAGGATGGCGTGGACCTCGGTCAGCGCACCCTCGGCGGTCTGGACCACCGAGATGCCGTCCTGGGCGTTGCGGGCGGCGACCTTGAGGCCACCGACCTGCGAACGCAGCCCCTCCGAGATCGCCAGACCGGCGGCGTCGTCCGCGGCCCGGTTGATCCGGAAGCCCGAGGAGAGCTTCTCCAGGCTCTTGCTCAGGTCGTTCTGCGTGTTGGACAGGTTGCGGTACGAGTTGATCGCCGCGATGTTCTGGTTGATCGACAGACCCATGGTGACTCCTCCTTGAACGGGTCGACAGCCGCCCCTCCATGGGCGAGCACCGTGCCGATCGTCCGCCGGCCGCCGCTCGTGAGCGGTTCTGCGCGCCGAGGACCGATCTCACCCGGTCGCCGCAGTGACCAGGCCGGGCGCGACGATGTCGAGCTCGGCCAGCACCTCGCGCTCCTGGTGCGCCGGGACCTCGGCGAGGGCGCCCTCGAGCGGCTCGAGCCCCGTCCGGTCCCCGTAGATCCCGACCACCATCGCGGCGGCGAGTGCGCGGTCGCGGGCGCCGCGGTCGGTGTCGCGCGCGAGCTGCAGCAGCGGGCAGTGCTCGGCCAGGCCCGCACGACGGATCGCCGCCGCGGACTCGGCAGCCTCCGCCAGGGACCGGGAGGCGGACGCCCGCGCGCTGCAGACGAGGGCGGACAGGTCACCCGGTCGACGCTCGAGCATGGCGCGAAGCAGCTCGACGCCCTCGTCGGTCCCCTCCGCCGCCGCCCAGAGCGCGTACTGCCGCCAGACGGTCGGTGTCATCACGGCCAGGACGTCGTCGAGGGGGCGCCGCGTCCTCCTCAGGAGCCGGACCAGAGCGGTGGCGCGGACGCTCGTCCGACCGGCCCGCGCCGCGTCGAGGGCGAAGCGCGCGGCGTCCGACCAGCGCGACACCTCCACCAGGGCCCAGACCACGACGTCGGCGAGGTCGTGCTTGACGAAGCGGCGGCCCGCTCTGTCCACCACGGTGGTCGGCAGGGTGTCCAGGAGCTCGAGGGTGCGTCGGGCGTCACCGCGGCCGGCCGCGAGCCGAGCCTCGGTGGACGTCGCCCAGACCGGCGAGTAGTCGTGCGTGCGCCACTGCTCGAGCCAGAAGGACGCCTCGTCGTCGTCACGCAGCTCGAGCGCGGCGCCGAGGGCCGAGGTCGCCAGCTGGCTCCACGTTCCCCCGGGGATCCGACCTGCGGTGACGACGTCGTGGGCCAGCGACAGGCCCTGCTGGTACTCGCCGGCCATGACGTAGGACCGGGCGAGGTTGGCCCGGAGGACGTCCACGGCGACCGGGTCGGCCCCCTCGCCCCGTGCCGCCTCGAGCTCGGCCAGCGCCAGACGCAGGTTCCTGTCCTTCTTGGCGTGCTTCTCCATGGCCTCGGCGACGTACCCGCTGTGCACCAGGCGCGCGTTCGGCAGCGCCTGGATCGCCACCGGCGCGCCCTCCCGGAGCGGGACGACCTGCTCGTGGAGCCTGCCGCGGTACCCGAAGTCGCCGCGGCGGAACACCCGGACACTCACGTTGGGACCGTCGACGCTCTCCCGGTGCCCGTCCGTGCTCGTCACGGGCACGGTCCACAGCGTCGCCCGGTCGGACCCGAGGTGCTGGCGGACGTTGTCCGGGTCACCCTCGAACCGCTCGTCGGCGTCGACGACGAGCACCCACTGCCCGTTCGCGTGGGCGATCGCCCGGTTGCGCGCCGCGCCGAAGTCGTCGTCCCAGTACCCCTCGATCACGCGGTCCGTGAAGCGCGCCGCGATCTCCCGGGTCGAATCCGTGGAGCCGGTGTCGTAGACGACCACCTCGTCCGCCCACGCCACCGAGGCGAGGGAACGCGCCAGGACGTCCTCCTCGTTCTTCACGATGTAGACGGCGGAGATCCGAGGCTGAGCGGCGGACGACGCCATGGTCGGCTCCTTGTCGTGGGGCGGCACGCGGTGCGGGGCCGCACCGGACCTCTGCCCATCGGCCGCCCCGCCGTCGACGTGAGCACCGCACCGACGCGACGAGGGCCGCACCCGGTGGGTGCGGCCCTCGTCCTGGCTCGTCGTCCGGCGGCTCCAGCCGTCCGACGGGCTCCTGCTGTGCGACGGCCCCGGTGAGCGGGTCCGTCGGTTGCGGCTCGCGCCGCGTGACGTCAGACGGCGACGCGCTGGCGCTGCGCCACCTTCGGCAGCTCCGCGACCTTCGGCAGCTCCGGCGCGACGACGTCGTGCTGGGCGGTGCGCTGCGTCGGCACCTGGGCGACCGCGGCCGCCGTGGTCGCCGTGGCGGCCCGGGCCGCGACCTGCGCGAAGTAGGCCCGGCGACGGCGCTCGGCGACGCCCTCGGGACGCTCGGCAGCGGGCACCAGGTCGGGGTCCAGCGAGGCGTTGATGCCGTCCTTGAGCAGGCCGAGCGCCTCGGTGCGCAGCTGGCTGATGCGGGACTGCGTCACGCCGAGCTCGTCGGCGAGCTCCGCCACCGGACGGTCGTGGAAGAAGAGCTGCTCGACCACGTAGCGCAGGCGCTCGGGCAGGGCCGCGACGCCGGCGCCGAGGAACTGCAGGCGCTCGTTGACCAGCAGGCTCTCCTCCGGGCCCATGGTCGTGGACACGACCGTGTCCGCGATGGAGCCGTCGAAGCCCTCGATCGACAGGACGCGCGTCTCGGCGTCACCGCGGGCGGCGTCGACCTCCTCGACCGCGACGCCCATGGCCTCGGCGAGCTCGACCCGCGAGGGGGCGCGGCCGAGGGTGCCGGTCATCTCGTCGGTGAGCGTCGTGATCCGGCGGGCGCGCTGCCGGGCGCCGCGCGACACCCAGTCCATGCTGCGCAGCTCGTCGACGAGCGCGCCGCGGATGCGCAGGGCGGCGTAGCGGGCGAAGGGCACGCCCGTCGTCTCGTCGTAGGAGCGCGCCGCCCGGACCAGGGCGAGGTGCCCGGCGGAGACGAGGTCGCTGCGCGAGACGTAGCTGGGGACGCGAGCGAGCATCGCGTTGACGTGGTAGCCGACGAGAGCGAGGTTCTCGGTGACGAGCTCGTTCGTCGGGTGCTGGGTGGAAGCCGTGGGAGCCATGGACCGGTTTTCGGGGTGCGCTCGCTCACACTTGAGAGCGGCTCGGGGGTGAAAGACCGGGTGCAGTTTCCGGCCGTGCAAATGACATCGGTGCAGTTCAGCGCGCTGTCCGGCGTTGTCCGTTTCCGTCCCTTTCGGAATTCGGACAAGCCAGGACACCCGGGAAACTTGAGGTGATCTACATCACAGATGCCATCGTCACCCGAACGGCGCACCGCCCGGTCGGCGCGGGTCGGGCCGAAGGACCGGCGGAATTCGTCACATGGTCACGGGTCCGACCGATGGGTGCTCTCGACACGGCGTGGCGACCCCACGCCCGAGACGAGGAGACGGTAGATGGGTCTGAGCGAGCTGTCGGGGGTGCTGTGGCGTGAGCGCCAGCTCCTCGAGCTGCTGCTGTTCAAGCTGGAGGAGGAGCAGCTCATCCTCACCAGCGGGAAGACCCAGTGGCTCGGGCACGCCACGCGGGAGGTCGAGAGCGTCCTGGACCAGATCCGCGGCGTCGAGCTCGGCCGGGCGGTCGAGGCGGAGGACGCGGCGCTGGCGCTCGGCCTCGAGCCCGGTGCCGGCCTCGTCGCCATGGCCGAGCGGGCAGCCGCCCCGTGGGACGCGCTCCTGCGCGACCACCACCAGGCCTTCGTCGACCTGACCGACCAGATCAACGCCCTGGCCGTCGCGAACCGCGAGCTGCTGGCGACGTCGCACCGCGCCACGCAGGAGACCCTGATGAACCTGCAGGACTCGGTGCGCACCTACGACCCGACCGGCGCCGCCAGCGGCGCGACCGGCAGCATGCAGCTGCTCGACCAGGCCCTGTGAGGACCACGTGAGCACCTTCTCCGGACTGAGCACCGCGCTCTCGTCCCTCATCGCGCAACGTCAGGCGCTCGACGTCGCCGGCCAGAACATCGCCAACGCGAACACGCCCGGGTACACGCGGCAGCGTGCGGACCTCCAGTCCGTCCAGGCGCTGACCGCCCCGACGATGTTCTCCAACTCGCTCGCCGCGGGGAACGGCGTCAAGGCCATCGGCATCGCGCGGCTGGGCGACGTCTTCCTGGACGCCCGCGTCCGCGCCGAGACCGGTGCCGCCGCGTACCAGAAGGCGCAGGCGCAGGGCCTCGACCGCCTCCAGTCGACGCTCACCGAGCCCGCGGACAACGGGTTCTCCGCCGCACTCGGGGAGTTCTGGGCGTCCTGGGAGGACGTCGCGAACCGCCCCGACGACGCCGCGGCGCGCAAGGTGGTCCTCGGCGCCGCCGAGACGCTCCGGGCGCAGATCTCCGCGGGATACCGGTCCGTCGAGACGCAGTGGTCGCAGATGCGCACCGAGACGGACACCCTGGCCACCGAGGTGAACTCGACCGCCGCCGAGGTGGCCCACCTCAACGAGCAGATCCGCTCGATCCTCGTCTCGGGCGGCTCCGCCAACGAGCTCATGGACCGCCGCGACCTCGCGGTGACGAAGCTGTCCGAGCTGGTCGGCGCCGAGGGGCGGCACCGCGAGGACGGCACGATCGACGTCATGGTCGGCGGCAACGCGCTCGTCCGCGGGGTCAAGGCCAACGAGGTCGTCGTCCAGGGCAGCTACCAGATGGTGCCGGGGACGTCCGGGACCGAGGCAGACCGGGTCCAGCTGCGCTGGGCCGGGACGGGCTCGCCGCTCGTCCCCACGGGCGGGCGGCTAGCCAGCCATCTCGCCGACCTCGCGCAGGACGGTGCGCTCGACGGGGCGGCCACGGCCTGGAACGGGATCGCGAGGACCCTGCACGACCAGGTCAATGCCGTCCACGTCACGGGAAGGGACCTGACCGCGGCCGGCGACGGCACACCTGACTTCTTCCGACTCGGCGCCGGAGTCCCCGAGGCGATCGGTCTGCAGGTCACGATCGACGACCCGGACCACATCCGCGCCGCGAGCGCGGTGCCCGGCAGCGGTCCGCTCGACGGCTCGGTCGCCCAGCGGATGTCCGGCCTCGCCGCGCTGGACGGCAGCCCCGACCTCCTCTGGCGCGAGTTCGTCGTCGACCTCGGCGTCCGCACCCGCGCCGCGGAGCAGCGCGCCACCGTCACCGAGACGGCACGCGCGACGGCGCAGAACCTTCAGCTCTCGCAGGCCTCCGTCGATCTCGACGAGGAGACCGTGAACATGCTCGCGATGCAGCGCGCCTACGAGGGCGCCGCGCGCGTGCTCACCGCGGTCGACGAGATGCTCGACGTCCTCATCAACCGCACGGGCCTGGTCGGGAGGTAACGCGCCGTGATCAACCGGGTGACGCACCAGACCGTCCAGCGCTCGACGCTGGCCAACCTCCAGCTCAACCTCGACCGCATGTCGAAGCTCCAGGGCAAGCTCTCCGGGGGCCGGGTCATCACGAAGCCGTCCGACGACCCCGCGGGGACCGCACAGGCCCTCCAGCTCCGCACCGACAAGCGGGCGACGGAGCAGGCCGCCCGCAACGCCGCCGACGGCGCCGCGTGGCTGACCACGATCGACAGCGCTCTGACGACGTCGGTCTCCGCCCTGCGCCGCGCCCGGGACCTCACCGTGCAGGGTGCCAACGGCGCGATGAGCGCCCAGGCCCGCGAGGCGATCGCCAAGGAGGTCGAGGGCCTCCGGGACACGCTGGTCGCCCAGGCGAACACGAGCTACCTCGGCCGGTCCGTCTTCGCAGGCACGAGCAACGACCCCGCCTTCGCCGCGGCTCCCCCCTATGCCTTCACCGGCACGGGGCCGGGCGTCGAGCGCCGGCTCGCGCCGGACGCCGTCGTCCGCGTGGACGTGGACGGCGCCGCGGCCTTCGGGGCGGCGGGCGCCACCGTCTTCGAGACGCTGGACCGGATCGCGGCGGACCTGCGCAGCGGCGCCCCCGTCGCCACGCACCTCAACACCATCGACTCGCACATGGAGGCGATGCTCGGGGAGCTCGCCGGCGTCGGCACCCGCCACAAGCAGGTGATGGATGCCCAGCGGGGGATCGAGAAGACGATCATGGACCTGAAGGGATCGATCGCGGACGTGGAAGACATCGACCTCGCCGCCGTGCTGGTGGAGCTGCAGTCCCAGGAGGTCGCCTACCAGGCGGCCCTCGGAGCCACCCAGCGCGTGCTCCAGCCGAGCCTCATGGACTTCCTGCGATGAGCGTCCTCGTCGCCGTCGCGACCAGCACCGGCCGGGACGTCCCCGAGCGCCTCGAGTTCGCCGCGTCGCCGCCCGGCATGCTCGACCTGCGCCGCTTCACGCTCTCCGCGCTGGACGACGCCGGCTTCCTCTTCGCCCTCCGCGCCGACGACGACCCGGGCGTGCGGCTCTTCGTCGTCCCGCCCAGCCCGTACTTCCCCGAGTACGCGCCGCGCCTGGACCCCGAGACGCTCGCGACGCTCGAGCTGGCCGGCGGTCCCGGCACTGGCGGCGTGGACCCCGTGCTCCTCGTCGTCGTCCACCCCGGCCAGGACGGGCAGCCGCCGACGGCGAACCTCCTCGCCCCGGTCGTCGTCAACCCGCTCACCGGTGCAGCCCTGCAGATCGTGCTCGACAGCGACGAGTGGCCGCTGCGCGCCCCGCTCGGGGCCAGGGACTCCGCGGCCTGACGGGCGGCGGCCGGGCACCGGTTTCGCCCGGCCCGACCGGTCAAGATCGGCAACCGGGCGCCGATGGTCCGAGCGGCACCACCACCCAGACCCGCAGGAGCCACCGTGCAGTCG
>NZ_CAMPHH010000096.1 GCF_946885855.1 uncultured Actinotalea sp.
GTCCCACTGAGCGGACAGCGGTCGGGACCCCGCCTCCCATCGCCTCAGCCACCCGCCCCCCGTGCCGATCAAGGGATTGTCCGCGGTCGCCGGTCCCCGGCGGCCCAGCCCGGGGAGGCACCGTGCCCGAACGCGTCGTGGCCCTGGCCGAGGAGGTCGGTCGGCTCACCGACGAGAAGCTCGGCGCCATCGACAAGGTCGCCCAGACCACCAAGATGCTCGCGCTCAACGCCCTGATCGAATCCGCGCACGCCGGCGAGCGGGGCGCCGGGTTCGCCGTGGTCGCCCGCGAGGTCGGCGCCGTCGCGGACGCAGCGCGGGAGCTGTCGGTCGAGCTGTCCGGGGAGCTGGCACCACGCATCACCGAGCTGCGCGCCCTCGGTCAGGAGCTCGTGGGGCGCGTGCGGGGGCAGCGGCTGGCCGACCTCGCGCTCAACGTCGTGGAGCTCGTCGACCGCAACCTCTACGAGCGCACCTGCGACGTGCGCTGGTGGGCGACGGACACCGCCGTCGTCGCGGCGCTGAGCGAGGCCACGCCCGCCGCGGCGGCGCACGCCGGCGACCGGCTCGCCGTGATCCTCCGCAGCTACACGGTGTACCTCGACCTCTGGCTCGCGGACGACCGCGGTCGGGTGGTCGCGCAGGGCCGGGCGCCGGGCCGGTCGAGCGGTGGCACCTCCGCCGTGGGCCGGGACGTCGGTGCCGAGCCCTGGTTCCGCGCCGCCATGGCGACGGCGTCGGGGGACGACTTCGCGGCCCTCGACGTCGACCACCACGACGGCCTCGGCGCCACCGTGGCGACCTACGCCACCGCGGTCCGTCGTGACGGGCGGACCGACGCCGAGCCGATCGGGGCGCTCGGTGTCTTCTTCGACTGGGCGCCGCAGGCTCGCGCCATCGTCGAGGGCGTGCGCCTGTCCGCCGCGGAGCGCGCGTCCACGCGCGTGCTCCTCGTCGACGCCCGTCAGCGCGTCCTCGCGGCGTCCGACGGGGTCGGGCTGCTCACCGAGACGGTCGACCTGCCGCCCGGGGACCGGACGCACGGGTACGCCGACGACGGCGCTCGTACCGTCGGCTGGGCGCTGACACCGGGGTACGAGACGTACCGCGGCCTCGGGTGGTCCGGCGTGCTGGTGCAGCGCCGCGACGCCTGACCCGCCCGCGCCCGGACGCCTGGGCAGCGTGCGCCCGTCCCCCTACCCTGACCCCGTGCAGGGTGGCGCGGGCGCACCGCGGACGGCCCGGCGGCGGACCGCCGGGACCGTGTCCGTCCTGCCCGCCGGCCTCCTCGTCGGCCTGCTCGGCGCACTCCTCGCGGCGTGCGCCGCATCCGGCGCCCCCTCGGCGGGGACGCCGACCCGCGCCGTCGTCGACGGGGTGGCTGAGGACCTCGCCGCGGAGATCCGTCAGAGCCGCTCCGACTGGGGCGTCCGCCGCGTCCAGGTGCGCCTGCGCAACGACGGCGACGCCCCGGTGGACGTCGCGACCGCCACCCTGACGACGTCGGTCGTCAGCGACCCCGTGACGTCCGACCCCGCGCGGGGCCGCCCCGTGCCGCCCGGCCGGTACCGCGACTTCCCCGTGGACCTCGGCCCGCCCGTCTGCCCGGAGCAGGACGCGCCGTCGGCGGAGGTCGTCGTCCGGACCGCGGACGGTGGCGAGGCGCGCCTGACCCCGCAGGACCCGCAGGGGCACCTGCGCCGGGTCAACGCCGAGGACTGCGCGGAGCAGCGCGTGCGCGCCGCGGTCCGGCTCGAGCTGGGTCCCGACGTCGCCGCCGAGGAGCGGGACGGCCGGCTCATCGGTGCGCTCACGCTCACGGCGACGTCGACGGACCCGGACGTCGAGGCCGGCGTCACCCGGGTCGACGGCACGGTCCTGCTCTCCCCGCTCGGCGCGACGGCGTGGGAACCCGCGGAGCTGGCCGCCCTGGCCGGCCGGCCGGGCACGGCGAGGCTGGAGTTCCTTCCGGGCCGGTGCGACCCGCATGCGGTGGCCGAGGACAAGCGAGGCACCTTCCTGCCGGTCCACGTCAGCCTCGACGGGGTCCCGCAGCCCACGGTGTACCTGCCGGCCCCGGACCCGCTGCGGGGGCGGATCTACGACCACCTCGCCGCCGCCTGCGGGTGGTGAGTCACCGGCGTCCCACGCTGCGTAGGGTCGTGCTCGTGGACCGACCCGACACCCCCGCCGACGGCGGCCCCGTCGCCTCGGCGGCCCGCCGGTCCGCGCGCCGCCAGCCGGGCATGCACGACGTCGCCGCGCGGGCGGGCGTCTCGCACCAGACGGTCTCGCGCGTCCTCAACGGCGACCCGACGGTCCGCCCGGCGACGCGGGAGACGGTGCTGGAGGCGGTGCGGGCGCTCGGGTACCGCCGGAACCGGGCGGCGCGAGCCCTCGTGACGCGGCGGACGGCCACGGTCGGCGTGCTCGCGCCCGGCTCGGCGCTGTTCGGGCCGACCAGCACGCTCGTCGCCGTCGAGGGGGCGGCGCGCGAGGCCGGCTACTTCGTCAGCGTCGCGACCGTCCCGGGTTGGGCGCCCGAGGGCATCGGCCGTGCCCTGGAGCACTTCATGGAGCACGGCGTGGAGGCCCTCGTGGTCATCGCGCCGCACGACGACGCCGTCGCGGCGCTCGGTCGCGTCGGCGTCGAGGTGCCCGTGGTCGTCGTCGGCCCGGCCTCCCCGGGCGGCGGCCTGCACGCGGTCTCCGTCGACCAGCACCGGGGGGCGCGCCTGGCGACCCGGCACCTGCTGGACCTCGGGCACGCCGGGGTCGCCCACGTGGCCGGGCCGGCCGACTGGATCGACGCGCGCGAGCGGCTCCGCGGCTGGACGGACGAGCTCGCGGCCGACGCGCGGGCGGTGCCCGCGCCGGTCCTCGGCGACTGGACCGCCCGGTCCGGCTACGAGGCGGGCCGGGCCCTGCTCGCCGGCGACCTGCCGACGGCCGTGTTCGCCGCGAACGACCAGCTGGCGCTCGGGCTGCTGCGGGCGTTCGCCGAGGCGGGTGTGCGCGTCCCCGAGGACGTCTCGGTGGTGGGCTTCGACGACGTGGACGGCTCCGCGTACTTCCACCCGCCGCTGACGACGGTCCGGCAGGACTTCGACGCCCTGGGCCGGCGGTGCCTCGCGCTCGTGGTCGCCCTGCTCGAGGGCGCGGCACCGGCGGACGAGCTGCTGGAGCCGCACCTCGTCGTCCGCGGGAGCACCGCGCCGCCACGCTGAGGCGGGCTCGCGCCGACGCGTCGCGCGCGGGGGCGCGGAGAACGGGACCGGGGAGGCGGACACGCGCGGGGCTTGCGCACCCCCCGGGACCGACCGTTAACCTCGTAAGTGAACGTTCACTTCGCGCCCGTGGCCACCGTCGGCCGCGGGACGCCCCCGACAGCGAGCGGATCTCTCATGACCGTCGACAGCACGCCGGCCCCCCAGCGGGCCACACACCGGGACGACGTGGTGGAGGGCAGCACGGCGCTGGGCATCGAGCTCGGCTCGACGCGCATCAAGGCCGTCCTCGTCGCGCGGGACGGCGCCACCCTGGCCACCGGGACGAGCGACTGGGAGAACGAGCTCCTCGACGGGCGGTGGACGTACTCCCTCGACGCCGTCTGGTCCGGTCTGCAGGAGTGCGTGGCGGCGCTGCATGCCGACGTCGAACGCCGGTACGGCACGCGGCTGACGACCGTCGGTGCGCTCGGCGTGTCCGGGATGATGCACGGCTACCTGCCGTTCGACGCCGACGGCGAGCTCCTCGTCCCGTTCCGCACGTGGCGCAACACCAGCACCGGCACGGCAGCGGCGGAGCTCAGCGAGCGGCTGGGGTTCAACATCCCGCTGCGGTGGTCGGTGGCGCACCTGTACCAGGCGGTGCTCGACGAGGAGCCGCACGTCGAGCGGGTCGCCCACCTCACGACCCTCGCCGGCTACGTCCACTGGCGCCTCACGGGGCGCCAGGTCCTCGGCGTCGGCGACGCCTCCGGCATGTTCCCGGTCGACCCGGCGACCCGCGACTACGACGCCCGGATGCTCGAGCAGGCCGACGCGCTCCTGACGGCCCGCGGGCCCGGGCTCCGGCTGGCGGACCTGCTGCCCGACGTCCTCGTCGCGGGTCAGGACGCCGGCACCCTCACCGCCGACGGCGCCGCGCTGCTGGACCCGTCGGGGACGCTGCAGCCGGGCGCGCGCCTGTGCCCCCCGGAGGGCGACGCGGGGACCGGGATGGTCGCGACGAACGCGGTCGCGCCGCGGACCGGCAACGTCAGCGTGGGGACGAGCGTCTTCGCGATGGTCGTGCTCGAGCGGCCCCTGGGCGCCGTCCACCATGAGCTCGACGTCGTCACGACCCCCGCCGGGGACCTCGTCGCGATGGTGCACTGCAACAACGGGGCGAGCGAGCTCGACGCCTGGGCGCGGGTCTTCGGCCGCTTCGCCGCCGCACTGGGCGCCCCGGCCGACCCGGACGCCGTCTTCGGCGCGCTGCTGCGCGAGGCGCTGGAGGGCGAGGCCGACGCGGGCGGGGTGCTCGCGTACAACTACCTGGCGGGCGAGCCGATCACCGGCCTGGACGAGGGGCGGCCGCTGGTCCTGCGCACGCCCGACAGCCGGCTCACCCTCGCGAACCTCGTGCGCGCCCAGGTCTACGGCGTCTTCGGGACGCTCAGCCTCGGCATGCGCGTCCTCGCGGCCGAGGGCGTCGAGATCGACGAGCTGTTCGCGCACGGCGGCCTGTTCCGGACCGCCGGGGTGGCCCAGCGCCTCCTCGCCGCGGCGGTGGGGGCGCCCGTCGCCGTCGCCCGCACCGCCTCCGAGGGGGGCGCGTGGGGCATGGCGGCCCTGGCCGCCTACCTCGACGCCGCACCGGCGCAGGACCTCGGCACCTACCTGGCCGAGGTCCTCTTCGCCGGGACCGAGGTCGACGTCGTCGAGCCGGACGCCGACGACGTCGCGGGGTACGGCGTGTACCTCGAGCGGTACGTCGCGGGCCTGGCGGCCGAGCGGGCCGCCGTCGGGTCCGTCCCGAACGCCGGGCGGCCGGCCGTCGACGAGGCCGGCCGGTCCGCCCGGCCCGACGAGCAGGAGTGAGCGTGGCACGGGGACTGGACGACTACGGCAGCGAGGTCCGTGAGGAGGTCCGGCAGGTCCGGGAGACCGTCGCGCGCCTGCACGCGGAGCTGCCCCGCTGGGACCTGGTCGTGTGGACCGCGGGGAACGTGTCGCAGCGGCTGACCACCGCGGACCTCTTCGTCATCAAGCCGAGCGGCGTGACGTACGACGAGCTGACGCCCGAGGCGATGGTGGTCTGCGACCTGGACGGCACCCTCGTCGACGGCGACCGGGCGCCGTCGTCGGACACCGCCGCGCACGCCTACGTCTACCGGCACCTGCCGCACGTCGGTGGGGTGGTCCACACGCACTCCACGTACGCCACCGCGTGGTCGGCGCGCGGGGAGGAGATCCCGTGCGTGCTGACGATGATGGCCGACGAGTTCGGCGGGCCGATCCCGGTCGGGCCTTTCGCGCTCATCGGTGACGACTCGATCGGTCGGGGGATCGTCGAGACGCTCCGGGGCTCCCGCAGCCGCGCCGTCCTCATGCGCAACCACGGCCCCTTCACCATCGGCCGGGACGGCCGGGACGCCGTCAAGGCCGCCGTCATGGTCGAGGAGGTCGCGCGCACGGTGCACGTCGCGCGCGAGCTCGGCGACCTCGTCCCCATCGCGCAGTCGGACGTCGACGCGCTGTACACCCGCTACCAGAACGTCTACGGGCAGGGCGACTCCGCCCCTGTCCTGGTCGAGGAGGGCCCCCGATGAGCAAGCCGTACGCCGACCGCGAGGTCTGGTTCCTCACCGGCAGCCAGGACCTCTACGGCGAGGAGACGCTGCGCCAGGTCGCCGAGCAGTCCCAGGCGATCGCCCGGGCCCTCGACGAGGCGGACGCGGTACCCGCGCGGGTCGTGTGGAAGCCCGTCCTCAAGGACCGCGACGCGATCCACCGCATGGCGCTGGAGGCGAACGCCGACCCGCGGTGCATCGGTGTCGTCGCGTGGATGCACACGTTCTCCCCGGCGAAGATGTGGATCGTGGGGCTCGACGCCCTGCGCACCCCGCTGCTGCACCTGCACACGCAGGCGAACGTCGAGCTGCCGTGGTCGACCATCGACTTCGACTTCATGAACCTCAACCAGGCGGCGCACGGGGACCGGGAGTTCGGGTACGTGCAGACCCGTCTCGGCGTCGCCCGCAAGACCGTCGTCGGGCACGTCTCGCACCCGACGGTGCAGGCCAAGGTCGGCACGTGGGTCCGCGCGGCCGCCGGCTGGGACGCCGTGCGCACCCTGCGCCTGGCGCGCTTCGGGGACAACATGCGCAACGTCGCGGTCACCGAGGGGGACAAGACCGAGGCCGAGCTCCGCCTCGGCGTCTCGGTCAACACCTGGGGCGTCAACGACCTCGTCGCAGCGGTCGACGCGGTGCCCGACACCGACGTCGACGCGCTCGTGGCCGAGTACGAGGAGCTCTACGACGTCGTGCCCGAGCTGCGCCGCGGCGGGGAACGGCACGCGTCGCTGCGCTACGGCGCGCGCCAGGAGCTCGCCCTCCTGGAGCTGCTCGGGAGCATCGGCGCGAAGGCCTTCACGACGACGTTCGAGGACCTGGGCGCGCTCCGTCAGCTGCCCGGGCTCGCGGTCCAGCGGCTCATGGCGGCCGGCTACGGGTTCGGTGCCGAGGGCGACTGGAAGACGGCGATCCTGGTCCAGGCCGCGAAGGTCATGGGCGCGGGCCTGCCCGGGGGCGCCTCCCTCATGGAGGACTACACGTACGACCTGGTGCCGGGCGACGAGAAGATCCTCGGCGCCCACATGCTCGAGATCTGCCCGAGCCTGACGACCTCCCGGCCCTCGCTGCAGATCCACCCGCTGGGAATCGGCGGCAAGGAGGACCCGGTCCGGCTCGTGTTCGACACGGACCCGGGCCCGGGCGTCGTCGTCGCGATGTCGGACCTGCGCGAGCGCTTCCGCCTCGTGGCCAACGCGGTCGAGGTCATCCCGCCCGACGCCGACCTGCCGCACCTGCCCGTGGCCCGCGCCGTCTGGAAGCCGGAGCCGGACTTCGCCACCTCGGCCGAGGCGTGGCTCATGGCCGGCGCAGCCCACCACACCGTCCTGTCCACGCAGGTGGGCGTCGAGGTGTTCGAGGACTTCGCGGAGATGGCGCGCACCGAGCTGCTCGTCATCGACGCGACGACGACGGCGCGCCGGTTCGCCCAGGAGCTGCGCTGGAACCAGGCGTGGCACCGGCTCGCGCAGGGGTTCTGACGCCGCCCTGACCACGCCCCTGAGGTCACAGGAGGATCACAAGAACGTCAAGGGTTTGTCGAGATGCGCCCCTGCGGTCGCCCGCTCCCGCGGCCTCTGCACACGGTGGTGACGTCCAGACCGAGGGCAGCCGGTCCCAGCGGGACGGCCCCCGACGCGAGGAGAACCCACCATGAGAGCACATCGCACCAGCACGCAGACCCGGCGCCGGCGCGCCGTCGGCATCCCGGTCGCCCTGGCCGGCGCCCTGGCCCTGACCGGGTGCGCCGACAGCGCCGGGCCCGAGGAGGGCACGACCGCCGAGGACGTCGCCGACGCGGAACCGGACGAGGAGCCCGTCCTGCTGGGTCGGGACGTCACGATCAGCGCCGCGGCCGAGGAGGTCGTCGGAGAAGGTGCGGTCGTGCTCGACGCCGGCGACGCGACCGACGAGCTGCTCGTCCTCGCGGCCGACGGGACGTTCGAGGCGCTCGAGTCGGTCGAGGACGTCGTCGACGAGGAGACCGTGCTGCAGGTCCGGGGCACCGTGCGCCGGCTCGACGTGGCGGCGCTGGAGGAGGAGCTCGGGCTCGACTGGGACGACGACGAGATCGAGGACTGGGAGGGCGAGGCCGTCCTGGTCGCCGACCGCCTGGACACCCTCGCCGGCGAGTCCCTCACGTTCGCCGGTGACGTCACCGCCCTGCTCGGTACGACGGCGTTCCGCGTCGCCGGCAGCGGGTGGGACGTGGTCGTCCTCGACGCCGAGCAGGCCGAGGTCGAGGTCGGCGACTACGTCCAGGTCAGCGGCACGGTCCGGAACTTCGAGCTGAGCGCCGTGGAGGCGGAGTACGGGGCCGAGCTGGAGGAGGCCGTCTACGAGCCGTACGTCGGTGAGCTCGTCTTCGTGGCGGACACCGTGACGGTGACCGAGCCGGCCGGGCCGACCGGCGCCTGAGGCGCGCGCCAGCCGTACGCACACGAGTGGAGGAGGACAGCATGCGACACCACGGCACGACCACCCGCACCACCCGACGCGTCGCGATCGGCGCGCCGCTCGCCCTCGCGGGCGCCCTGGGGCTGACGGCCTGCTCGGACGCCGAGGAAGCCGCGGCACCCGAGGAGGACCCGGTTACCGAGGAGGTGACGGAGGCCGGGCCCGCGGGGCCGCCCCAGCTGCTCGGGCGGGACATCACCGTCACGGGCCGCGCCTCCGACGTGCTCGGCGACGGGGCGGTCCTCCTGGAGGGCACCGACGTGGCGCCGGAGGAGGTGCTCGTCCTCGCCGGGGACGGCCTGTTCGACACGTCCGTGTCCGTCGACGACGAGATCGTGGAGTCCGAGACCATCCTGCGGGTGCACGGGACCGTCCACGTCCTCCAGGTGCCCGACCTGAGCGAGGACCTCGGGGTCGAGTGGGACGAGGCCGACCTGGAGGAGTACGAGGGCCAGACGGTCATCGTCGCCGAGGACGTCGAGACCTACACGGAGGACCCGCTCACGCTCGGCGGGACCGTCGCGAACGTCTTCGAGGGCGCGGCCGGGTTCCGGCTCAGCACCGCCGGCTGGACCGTCGTCGTGCTCGACGCCGCCCTGGCGGACGTCGAGGAGGGCCAGTACGTCGAGGTCACGGGCGTCGTCGAGGAGCTCGACCTGGCCGAGCTCGAGGAGAAGTACGGGGTCGACCTGGAGGACCGGCTGTACGAGGACTACCTCGGCGACCACGTGCTGGTCGCGCAGGAGGTGACCGTGACCGAGCCGGCCGGCGCGTCGGCCTGACTCCCCCGAGGGCGCCGTCGGCGGACCACCCGCCGACGGCGCCCTCGCTTCGCGATCGTCACCGATTGACTTTCGATAGTTTTCGCTCGATCCTCGCTGCATGACACTGACGCGCGGACCTGTCGCCCTCCTGAGGGTCCTCCTCGTCCTGCTGTTCCTCGCGACCGTCGTCGGCCAGACGCTGTCGCTGCCCGGTGAGCTGTCGTCGCTCGCGGACGCGGACGCCCCGGCGGTCGCCCGCCTGCGCTGGCCGCTCACCGTGGCGGCGGTGCTCGGGATGCTGTGCGTCCAGGTGGTCATCGTCTGCACCTGGCGCCTGCTCGGCATGGTGCAGGCCGACCGCATCTTCAGCCGGGACGCCTTCGCCTGGGTCGACGGGATCGTCTGGGCGCTCGGCAGCGCCTGGGTGGTGCTCGCCGCCGCGGCCGGCGCGCTCGTCCTGACGATCTACCTCACCCCCGAGATCCGGGACCCGGGCATCCCGATGATGCTCGGCGGCATGGTGCTCGTGGCCTCGGTCGTGCTCCTCCTCGTCGTGGTCATGCGCGCGCTCCTGCACAGCGCGACCGCCCTGCGCGACGACATGGACGGGGTCATCTGATGCCCATCGTCGTGCGGATCGACGTCGAGCTCGCGAAGCGGAAGATGAGCGTCGGGGAGTTCGCCGAGCGCGTCGGGCTGACCCCCGCCAACGTCGCGGTGCTCAAGAACGGCCGCGCCAAGGCCGTCCGGTTCAGCACCCTCGACGCCATGTGCCGCGTGCTGGGGTGCCAGCCGGGCGACCTCCTGGAGTGGGTCGAGGAGGAGCCCACGTGACCGACGCCGTGGCGGCCGCCGCCGGGTCGCCCTGGGCGCTCCTGCTCGTCCTCGCGGTCACGGCCGTCGACGGCGTCCTGCCGCCCGTGCCGAGCGAGTCGGTCGTCATCGCGGTGGCCGCCCTCACCGGCCCGGGCGACGGCGCCCGGCTCGCGGCGCTCTGGCTCCTCGCCGCGTGCGGCGCCTTCACCGGCGACCAGGTCGCCTACGCGCTCGGCCGGCACGTCGTCGGGCCGCGGCGCGGCCGGCTGCGCCGCTTCGAGCGGACGACGGCGGCCGTCGCCCGGGCCGAGCGCGCCGTCGTCGACCGGGACGTCGTCGTGCTGCTCGTGGCACGTTTCGTCCCGGGCGGCCGCGTCGCGGTGAACATGGCGGCGGGCACCGCGGGGCTGCGCCGCCGGCGGTTCGCGGCGCTGACCGGCCTCGCCGCCGTGCTGTGGTCCACGTACTCGGTGGGCCTCGGGCTGGGGGCGGCACGGGTCGTCGGTGCGGATCCTGTCGCCGCGGCGGTGGCCGGGGTGCTCCTCGGGGCGGTCGTCGGCGTCGTCGTCGACCGCGGGGTCAAGGCCCGACGGCGGGCCCGGGGCTCCAGTGCCCCGGACGGCGCAGCCCCGGACCCAGCCGCGTCCGCCCGTCCCCCCGGGCGGCGTCGATCTGCGGCTGCGTGAGGTAGAGGGCGTCGCGCAGGTCGGCCCCCGCGAGGTCCGCCCCGCGCAGGTCCGCCCCGAGGAGGTCGGTCCGGCGCAGGTCCGCGTCCCGCAGGTCCGCCCCGAGGAGCAGGGCACCGCGCAGGTCCGCGTCGCGCAGGTCCGCACCCGCGAGCGCGGCCCCGACGAGGTCCGCCCGGGGTCCGGGGCGCGACGGTCGGCGGACCCGGCCCCGGGCACCGCCGTGCGGAGCGTCCGGTGGACGACCCGTCCGACCTGCCTGCTCCCGCGCGCGACGGACGCGCGGCCCAGGTGCCGGGGGCTCGGCGTCCTGGGAGGTCGCGCCGACGCGGACGGCCGCGCTCACCTCGACGAGCACCGGACCGACCCGCGCCCGCCAGGCTGCCACGTCGAGGCCGGCGGTCCTGCCGGGCGTCGCGCCCTCGTCGGGCGTCGCGGCTCGGGCGAGCAGGGCGTCGACGTCGGCCTCGAGCGCGGTGGCGAGCTCGACCGCCCGGGCGCGCAGGACGTCGTCGTCGGCGCGGGCGGCCGCCTCGGCGAGGTGCCGCAGCATCTCGTGCGCCTGCTGGACCACGGGGAACGCGGTGAACATCGCGGGCGCCGACGGCGAGCCGCGCCAGCCGTCCGGGAACGCCGCCGTGACCCGCTGCCCGGCCCCGAAGCACTCGTAGACGGTGCAGCCGACCCAGCCGTGCGCGCGCAGGCGGTCGTGGATGCCGCACGCGTGGTCCGCGAGGAGGTTCCGGCAGGGCTCGCCCGCGGCCTTGTCCACCGGGAAGTCCGCGGAGCGGCGGAACGGCAGCGCCACACAGCACAGGCCGACGCAACGGGTGCAGTCCGACGCGAGCCGGCTCGCG
>NZ_CAMPHH010000097.1 GCF_946885855.1 uncultured Actinotalea sp.
GGGCCGGGCTGTCGGGCCGGGCTGTCGGGCCGGGCTGCGGTGGCCGGCGGTGCCGTCAGCCGCGCGCCTCCCCGCGGTGGCGGGGAGCGGACTGCGGCTCAGGCGGCGGCGAGCGCCGGGGGTCCCCGTCGGAGGACCGCCGCGTCGAGCACGGTCCGCACGGCGTCGCGCACGACGACCGGCACGACGGCGCGCGGGCGGCCGACGGGCACGCGCGGCGCCCGGGGCAGCTCCGGCCGGACGAGCCGTCCCAGCCGGCCCACGGCCCGGACGAGGAGCCCGGCGCCCGCCACGACGCAGGCCGCGGCGAGCATCGTGAGCACGTGCGCCACGACGACCGGGACCGCCACGAGGACGAGGAGGCCCATGACCTGGCCCGGCTCGCCGCCGAGCGCGAGCGTGCCGGAGGGGCAGTCGGCGTCCGGGCGCAGCAGCGCCAGCCGCACGCCCGCGGCGCCGGTGAGGCCGTCGGCCGGCAGGCAGCGGTGCACGAGGACGGGGGCGTGCGCGGCGAGCGCCACGACGCCGCCCGCCAGGGCGGCCCAGGCCACGAGGACGCGCGCGGGCAGGCGACGCACCGCCGCCAGGACCCGCCACGTCTGCTGCACGGACCCAGGGTACGAGCCGTCCCCGGCCCCGGGTCTAGGACCTCGGACCTTTCTCCCGGTGACCACCGGGACAACCGCGCGGCGTCAGCGCAGCTCGGGCGGTCCGGGCAGCGGCCACCACACGGTCCCGGTCCCCGACGACGTGGCGACCACGACGGCCGCCGCCGCGAGCGCCAGCACGACCAGGACGGCCGCCCCCGCACGGCCCGGGGCCACCGCCCGCAGGGCCCACCGCGCCCCGGTCCGGGCGGTCCGCATGAGCGGCCCGAACCACAGCACGACGAGGCCGATGGCCGCGGCGGCGGCGAGCAGGGCGGGCGTCACCCACGGGGCGTTGCCGGCCAGCTCCCCCGCCGCCTCACCGGGGGCCGGGGCCGCCACGACGAAGCGGCCCGACCCCACGAGCCACCACGTCACCCCGCCGACGACGACCACCGTGCTCGCGGCCACGAGGGCCGCCGGCACGACGCCCAGGACACCGATCACCAGGTACCACGGGGACGCCAGCGCAGACCGCGCCGCGTCGTCGCGCCGTTCCCCGCGCCGGGCACGTCGGCGGTACAGCGACCGCACCCCCACGCCGACCGTGCGGGCCACCGCGGCGAGCGCGACGCCTGCGAGCAGCGCCGTCACCGGCCGGGTGGCCGCGAGCGCGACGAGCACGACGCCCACCGCGAGCACGCTGACCGGCCGACGCCGCACCGGCGGCGGCTCCACGATCCCGGGGTCGACCGCGCCGTCGTCCCCCGCCCCGTCCGCCGCGGCCCCGTCGTACCCGTCGTCGCCGTCGGCGTACGCCTCGTCGTCGGCGTCGCGGTACTCGTCCCCGTCCTCGGCGGACCAGGCCTCGTCCGGCCTCCCGGCGGGGAGGACCACCGTCGCGTGCTCGGCCGCCCCCGCGACGCCGCTCACGGGCAGGACGGCGGTCCGCTCCTCCCCCGGCCCGCCGTCCGGGCCGCCGCGGCCGGTCCCGTCCGGCCCCGCCGCTCCGGGGGTCCACGGGGGGAGCACCGCGGTCGCCCCTGCGGGCACGACCTGCGTCGCCCGCCCGCCCGGCAGGAGCTGCGTGTCCCCCTCGAGGGCCGTGTCCCCGCCGGCGGCGCGCCGCAGCTCGTCCACCACGGTCCCCGGCTCCGCGCGCCGCGCCGGGTCGACCGCGAGGGCGGACCGCAGCGCCGCCGTCGTCCGGGGGTCGAGCCCGGCCAGGTCCGACTCCCCGGACTCGACGCGGGCCAGGACCGCGGCGAGGGGACGGGTGCCGAACGGCGGGCGACCGGTCGCGGCGAACGCGAGGACCGCGGCCCAGCCCCACCAGTCGGCCGCCGCGGTGGGCTCGTCGCCGCGGACCATCTCCGGGGAGAGGTAGCCGGGCGTGCCGGCGACGAGGCCGGTGGCGGTGACGCGCGCGTCCTCGACCGCCTGCGCGATGCCGAAGTCGATGAGCACCGGTCCGCGCGGGCTGAGCACGACGTTGCCGGGGCTGAGGTCGCGGTGCAGGACGCCCGCCGCGTGGACGACCTCGAGGGCCTCCCGCAGCCGCGCGGCGAGGTCCGCGAGCGCCGCCCCGGCGAGCGGGCCCTCGTCGCGGACCCGTGCCGCGAGGTCCGTGCCGTCGACGAGCTCGGTGACCACGAAGGCGTCGTCGGCGTCGATCTCCGCGTCCAGGACACGGGCGACCGCGGGGTGCCGCACGCGCTGGAGGTTGGCGACCTCCCGGCGCAGCCGTTCGCGGTGTGCGTCGTCCGCCGCGAGGTGCGGGTGGAGCACCTTCATGGCCACCGCGACGCCGTCGGCGTCCACCGCGCGGTACACCGAGCCCATGCCACCGCGGCCGAGCGGCCCGAGCACCCGGTACCCCCCGATCTCCGTGCCGGGGACGACGCCGATGCGCTCCATGGACGCACGCTAGCGGGGCCCGGCGCGACGCGTCGCCCGCCGCGCGGACGGAGGTCCTCGGCGGCCCGCGCACCCGGCCGGGCGGGGGCGGGCGCGGCGCGGGACCCGTGAGATGCCTCTCAGGACCCGGTCCGACCAGCCCTCTTTGCCCGTCCTTGGTTACCCTCGAACGAGACCCGAGGAGCTGATGCCGTGCCGTACGCGCTGGTCGTCGTCGCGAACCGCCTGCCCGTGGACGTCTCCGTGGAGGAGGACGGCAGCACGAGCTGGCGTCGCTCCCCCGGGGGCCTGGTGAGCGCCCTGGAACCGGTCATGCAGGCCGCCGACGGCGCCTGGGTCGGCTGGGTCGGCAAGCCCGACGTGAGCGTGGACGCGTTCGACGGCGACGACATGCGGCTGGTCCCCGTCTCGCTCTCCGAGGCCGAGGTCCGCGACTACTACGAGGGCTTCTCGAACGACACGCTCTGGCCGCTGTACCACGACGTCATCAGCCCGCCGGAGTTCCACCGCCGCTGGTGGGACGCCTACCGCAAGGTGAACCGGCGCTTCGCGGAGGCGGCCGCCGAGCAGGCCGCGCCCGGCGGCACCGTGTGGGTGCAGGACTACCAGCTCCAGCTCGTCCCCGCGATGCTGCGGGAGATCCGCCCCGACCTGCGGATCGGGTACTTCCACCACATCCCCTTCCCCCCGCTGGAGATCTTCGCGCAGCTGCCGTGGCGCCGGCAGGTGGTCGAGGGACTGCTCGGCGCGGACCTCATCGGCTTCCAGCGCGGCGGGGACGCGTCGAACTTCGTCCGCGTGGTGCGCCGCCTCACCGACCTGACGACCAAGGGCCAGGTCATCCACTGCCCCGGGACCGACGACGCGCCGGAGCGCGAGGTCCGCGCGGCCGCCTTCCCCATCTCGATCGACTCCTCGCGGTTCGACGCGCTGGCGCGCCGGGACGACGTGCGGGCCCGCGCGCGGGAGATCCGCCGCGACCTGGGCGACCCGCGCGTGCTGCTGCTCGGGGTGGACCGGCTCGACTACACCAAGGGCATCCGGCACCGGATCAAGGCGTACGGCGAGCTCCTGGAGGAGGGGCGGCTCGAGGTCCCCGACGCCGCCCTGGTCCAGGTCGCGAGCCCGAGCCGGGAGAACGTCGAGGCGTACCAGCAGCTGCGCGAGGAGGTCGAGCTGCTCGTCGGGCGGATCAACGGCGAGCACGGGCAGATCGGCGCGGCGGCGATCTCCTACCTGCACCACTCCTACCCGCCGGAGGAGATGGCGGCCCTCTACCTCGCCGCGGACGTCATGCTCGTGACGAGCCTGCGCGACGGCATGAACCTCGTCGCCAAGGAGTTCGTCGCGGCCTGCACGGACGAGCGGGGGGTCCTCGTGCTGAGCGAGTTCACCGGTGCCGCGGACGAGCTCGCCGGTGCCCTGCTGGTGAACCCGCACGACATCGACGGGATGAAGGACGCGATCGAGCGCGCCGTGCACATGGACGGTCCCGAGCAGCGGCGCCGCATGCGCAAGCTGCGCCGCCGCGTCCTGCACGACGACGTCGCCCGCTGGTCGCAGCGGTTCCTGTCCCTCCTCATGGACGACCCGCCGCAGGCCCTCGGGGGCCGCGGCGGCGTCGAGCCGCAGCAGCCGTCCACGGGACGCGCGCTGTGAGCGCCGTGCACCCGCCCGCCTCGCGCCCCGGGCCGACGCCCGACGACGTCGCCCGCGCCGCCGAGGAGGTCGTGGCCGCCGTCCGCGACGGCGGTGCGCTGCTCGCGCTGGACTTCGACGGCTGCCTCGCCCCGCTCCAGGACGACCCGGAGGCGAGCCGCGCGCTGCCGGCGGCGGTCGCCGCCCTCGGCCGGCTCGCGACCGTCCCCGGGCTGCACCTGGCCATCGTGTCCGGCCGTGCCCTCGGCGACCTGTCCGCGAAGGCCGAGGTGCCCGAGGGCACGCACCTGGTCGGCTCGCACGGCGGGGAGCGCGGCCACCGGCACGACGGCGACGTCGTCCTCGACCCGTTCGACCTCGACCCGGAACGGACGGCGCTGCTGGCCGACGTGACGGGCGCCCTCGCGGACGCCGTCGCCGCCGTGCCCGGCGCACGCGTGGAGCGCAAGCCCGCCTCGGCCGTCCTGCACACCCGCACGGTGCCCGACGACGCCGCCGCGGCGCGCCTCACGGAGCACGCCCTCGCCCTGGGCGACCGGGACGGCGTCGACGCGATGCGCGGGAAGGACGTGGTCGAGCTCTCCGTCCTGGAGGTCACCAAGGGTGACGCGCTGGCCGTCCTGCGCGAGGAGCTCGACGTCGCCGTGGTCGCCTACGCCGGCGACGACGTCACGGACGAGCGGGCCTTCGCGACCCTGGGACCGCACGACGTCACCGTGAAGGTGGGCGAGGGCGTGACGGCGGCGCGGTTCCGCGTGGCCGACCCGGCGGCCGTGGCGGCGTTCCTCGCGACGGCCGCGGACTCCCTCGGCGCCTGACGGCGGGCCCGACGGGGTCCGATCGGCCCGCGACGGGCACCTCGACGGGCACCTCGACGGGCACCGCGGCAGGCTCGGCGACGGGCCGCCCTCCCGCCCGCCTGCCGGACCCTCCCTTGCGGGGTCCCGACAGGCCTGTGGCAGGATGGCGGCGTCGCGCCTGCGACGTGGGTCACAGCTGACCACGGCGCCGGCGGGGCCTCGTCGACGAGGCCCGAACGGCGAATCCACTTCACGACGGATCGTCCGGCACGTACCTGCCGGTGAAGGGAAGTACCTCATCATGGCTACGGTCACCTACGACCACGCGACCCGGCTCTACCCGGGCACCGACCGCCCCGCGGTCGACGCGCTCAACCTCCACGTCGAGGACGGCGAGTTCCTCGTCCTCGTCGGCCCCTCGGGCTGCGGCAAGTCGACCTCGCTGCGCATGCTCGCCGGCCTGGAGGACGTCAACGCCGGCCGGATCCTCATCGGCGACCGCGACGTCACGGACGTCCAGCCGAAGGACCGGGACATCGCGATGGTGTTCCAGAACTACGCGCTGTACCCGCACATGTCCGTGGCCGACAACATGGGCTTCGCGCTGAAGATCGCCGGCACGCCGAAGGCGGACATCCGCAAGCGCGTGGAGGAGGCGGCCAAGATCCTCGACCTCACCGAGTACCTCGACCGCAAGCCCAAGGCCCTCTCCGGCGGCCAGCGCCAGCGTGTCGCCATGGGCCGCGCGATCGTGCGTGAGCCGCAGGTGTTCCTCATGGACGAGCCGCTGTCGAACCTCGACGCCAAGCTCCGCGTCCAGACGCGGACGCAGATCGCGTCGCTGCAGCGCCGGCTCGGCGTCACGACGGTCTACGTCACGCACGACCAGACCGAGGCCCTCACCATGGGCGACCGGATCGCCGTGCTCAAGGACGGCCTCCTGCAGCAGGTCGGCACGCCCCGCGAGATGTACGACACCCCGTCGAACGTCTTCGTGGCCGGCTTCATCGGCTCGCCCGCGATGAACATCGGCTCCTTCCGGATCGCGGACGACGCCGCGCAGCTCGGCCAGACGCGCATCCCCCTGGAGCGCTCCGTCCTCTCCGCCATCACGGCCGAGGACAAGGGCCACGTCACGATCGGCTTCCGTCCCGAGTCGCTCGACGTCGTCACGCAGGCCCAGGAGGGCGCGTTCCCCGTCAACGTCAACCTCGTCGAGGAGCTCGGCTCGGACGCCTTCCTCTACGGCGAGATCGCGAACGCCGGCGCCGAGGCCCGCGAGATGCACTCCGGCGCCGGCGACGCGCAGATCATCGTGCGCGTCGACCCGCGCGACGTGCCGCGCAAGGGCGACACCGTCTGGGTCGCCATCCGTCCGGGCGAGCGCCACGCGTTCTCCGCCTCGACCGGTCAGCGCATCGCCGTCTGACCCAGCAGGACCCGCGAAGGGGCGGGGCGGCTCCGGCCGTCCCGCCCCTTGCGCATTCTCCGCCGTGGCGCCCCGCAGGCGCCCTGGACCCCGAGGACACCGCCGTGCCCCAGTCCCTGCAGATCACCGCCGCCGCCCCCGACCCCGCCCTGCTCGACCTGCCCTGGGACCTCCCGCTGGAGCAGTGGCCGGACAAGGTGCTCGCGGCCCTGCCCCGCGGCATCTCGCGCCACGTCGTGCGCTTCGTGAAGATGTCCGGCCGCGTCGTCGCGGTCAAGGAGATCGGCGAGACCGTGGCGTTCCGGGAGTACGAGCTGCTGCGGGCTCTCCAGCGGCTGCGGGTGCCCAGCGTGGTGCCCGTCGGCGTCGTCAACGGACGACGCGACGCGGACGGCGAGCGTCTCGAGACGTGCCTGGTCACGCAGCACCTGCAGTTCTCCCTGCCGTACCGGGCGCTGTTCAGCCAGCAGCTCCAGCCGGAGACAATCACGCGGCTCGTCGACGCGCTCGCCGTGCTCATGGTCCGGCTGCACCTGACCGGCTTCTACTGGGGCGACGTGTCCCTGTCGAACACGCTGTTCCGCCGCGACGCGGAGACCTTCGCCGCGTACCTCGTCGACGCGGAGACCGGGGACCTGCACGACCGGCTCAGCGACGGCCAGCGCGCCTACGACCTCGAGGTCGCCCGGGTCAACATCATCGGCGAGCTCATGGACCTCGAGGCCGGCGAGCTGCTCGAGTCAGGCGTCGACACGGTCGCGATCGGGGCCGCCCTCGTGGAGCGGTACACCGACCTCTGGGACACCCTCACCGGCGCCGAGTCGTTCAGCACGGGCGAGCGGTGGCGCGTCGCGGCGCGGATCGAGCAGCTCAACAGGCTGGGCTTCGACGTCGGCGAGCTCGACATCACGACCGACATCGAGGGCACGACCGTGCACATCCAGCCGAAGGTCGTCGACGCCGGGCACCACTCGCGCCGGCTCATGCGCCTCACCGGCCTCGACGTCCAGGAGAACCAGGCCCGGCGCCTGCTCAACGACCTCGACTCCTACGCCGCGGCGACCGACCGCCAGGGCGAGGAGGAGGAGTTCGTCGCGCACGACTGGCTGACGACCGTCTTCGAGCCCGCCGTCCGCGCCGTCCCGCGCGACCTGCGCGGCAAGCTCGAGCCCGCCCAGATGTTCCACGAGATCCTGGACCACCGCTGGTACATCTCCAGCGAGCAGGGCCGCGACGTGCCGATGACGGAGGCCGTCGCGAGCTACGTCGAGCGGGTCCTGCGCCAGCGCCCGGACGAGAAGGCCGTGCTCGGCGTCAGCGACACCGCGGTCCTGCCCGTCGTCAGGGACTGAGGGCGCCGATCGTCGGGATCGTGGCGGGTCCGCCGCGCCCGGCGCGGTGAACCCGCCACGATCCGTCAGGTCCGTCAGGTGCGTCAGGTGCGTCAGGTGCGTCAGGTGCGCGAGCGGAGCCTGTCCACCTCGTAGAGGCTGATCCCGGCGGCCACCCCGGCGTTGAGCGACTCGACCGCGCCGCGGATGGGGATCGAGGCGATGACGTCGCACGTCTCGCGCACGAGCCGGCCCAGGCCCTTCCCCTCCGAGCCGACGACGAGCACGACCGGGTCGGTGGCGACGTGCAGGTCCGCCACGGAGGTCGTGCCCCCGGCGTCCAGGCCGACGACGAAGCAGCCGTCCCGCCGCAGCTCCTCCAGGGCACGGACGAGGTTCGTCACGCGCGCCACGGGCACCCGAGCCGCGGCCCCGGCCGAGACCTTCCAGGCCGCCGCGGTGACGCCTGCGGCCCGGCGCTCCGGCACGACGACGCCGTGGGCGCCGAACGCGCCCGCGGACCGGAGCACGGCGCCGAGGTTGCGCGGGTCCGTGATCCCGTCGAGCGCGACGACGAGCGGCGCCTCCCCAGCACGCTCGGCGCGGGCGCGGATGCGCTCCAGGTCGACGTAGCGGTACTCCGGCACCTGCATGGCCACGCCCTGGTGCACCAGGCCGTCGGTGAGCCGGTCGAGCTCGGGCTTGGTCACCTCGAGGATCGGCAGGCCCTTGTCGGAGGCGATCTTGAGGATCTCGCGTGTGCGCTCGTCGCCCTCGATGCTGCGGGCGATCCAGACGCCGTCGCACGGCACCCCTGCCCGCAGCGCCTCGACGACGGAGTTCCGGCCCGAGACGATCTCCACCCCGCCGGTCTCGCGGCGCCGACGCGCAGCCGGGGTGGTCGAGCGGCCGGGGCCGGCGCCGGACCCTCCGGTCTTGCCCGCGCCCCGCTGAGGGGCCGCGGCCTTGCGCTCCTGCGCGGCCTTCCGCTTCGCCGCGACGTGGTACGCCCGGTCCTCCGCCTTGGGCGTCGGCCCCTTGCCCTCGAGCGCACGCCGGTTCTTGCCGCCCGTGCCGGTCGTGGCGCCCTTCTTGCTGCCCGGCTTGCGGGTCGCGCCGCGGCGCTGGGAGTTGCCGGCCATCAGTCCTCCAGATCGGTGGCGAGCGTCCAGCGCGCGCCGGTCGGTGAGTCCTGCACGACGACGCCGGCGGCCGCGAGGCGGTCCCGGACGGCGTCGGCGGTGGCCCAGTCCTTGGCGGCCCGGGCCCGGGCCCGGGTGTCGAGCTCGGCCTGCACGAGCACCTCGAGCGCTCGGGCCGACCGGGCGTCGCCGTCGGCCGTCGCCCAGCGGGCGGGGTCCAGGCCCAGCACGTCGAGCATCCCGCGGACGGCGAGGAGGTGCTCGCGCACGACCTCGTCCGCGGCGCCGTCGGCGAGCGCGGTGTTGCCCGCGCGCAGGTGCTCGTGGACGACCGCGAGCGCGGCCGACACGTTGAGGTCGTCGTCCATGGCGGCGACGAACGGGGCCGGGAGGGCGGCCGCCGCGACGTCGTCGGCCGACGGCGTCCCGACGCGCTCCTGCGCGCGCACGACGAAGCCCGCCAGGCGCGACCACGTCGCCTCGGCCTCGTGCACCGTGTCCTCCGTCCACTCCAGCATCGAGCGGTAGTGGACGGCGGCGAGGGCGTAGCGCAGCACCACGGGCGCGGTCTGCTCCAGCAGGCTCGACACGAGCAGGGAGTTGCCGAGGGACTTGCTCATCTTCGCGCCACCCTGGGTCACCCAGGCGCTGTGCAGCCACAGGCGCGCGAAGGCGAAGCCCGCGGCGCGGGACTGGGCCTGCTCGTTCTCGTGGTGCGGGAAGCGCAGGTCCAGGCCGCCGCCGTGGATGTCGAACGTGTCGCCCAGGTAGCGCCGCGCCATCGCCGAGCACTCCAGGTGCCAGCCCGGCCGGCCGCGACCGAAGGGCGTGGGCCAGGACGCGTCGGACGGGTCGTCCGCCCTGAGGCCCTTCCACAGCGCGAAGTCGCGGGGGTCGCGCTTCGCGGGACCGCCGTCCGGGCCGCCGTCGTCGTCCGGGGAGGCGGTGATCTCCTCCGGGCGCTGGTTGGTGAGCGAGCCGTAGTCGGACCACGACCGCACGTCGAACCAGACGTCGCCGGGACCGGTGACGTAGGCGTGGCCGCGCTCGACGAGGCGCTCCATGAGCTCGACCATCTCGGTCACGTGGCCGGTCGCGCGGGGCTCGTACGTCGGCGGGAGGACCCCGAGCACGTCGTACGCCGCCGTGAACTCCCGCTCGTGCTGCTGCGCCCACGCCCACCACGGCACGCCGGCCTCGGCGGCCTTGGCGAGGATCTTGTCGTCGATGTCGGTGACGTTCCGCACGAGCGTCACCGTGAGGCCGCTCCGGCGCAGCCACCGGACGAGGACGTCGAACGCCACGGCGGCGCGCAGGTGACCGATGTGCGGCGAGCTCTGCACCGTCGCGCCGCAGACGTAGATGCCCACGTGCCCCGCGCGCAGGGGCACGAGCTCGCGCAGGTCGCGGGTCGCCGTGTCGAAGAGCTGCAGGGTCACCGCGCAAGGGTACCGGCGGCCGGTCCGCCCCCGGCGGCGGTCGGGACCCAGGGCTCTGGACGCGCGCCTGACCAGCAGGAAAGGATGGGGCATGGTGCGCAGCGTGGTGGCGACCGCCTACGGCGGGCCGGAGGTCCTGGCAGTGGTCGAGGCGGACCCGGGCGTCCCGGGCCCCGGCGAGGTCCTGCTCGACATGCGAGCCGCAGGGGTCAACCCCGCGGACTGGAAGACGTACAACGGCACCTGGGGTCACGACCCGGCCAAGCTGCCGTTGCGCCTGGGCTTCGAGGTCGCGGGCGTCGTCGCCGCCGTCGGGCCGGACGTGACGTGGCCCGGCGTCGGTGAGGAGGTCATCGGCTGGCCCGTCCGCGGTGCCTACGCCGACCGCCTGGTGGTCAAGGCCACCCACCTCGTCGCGAAGCCGGCCGGCCTGGAGTGGGCCCCGGCCGGCGGCCTGCTCCTGACGGGGACGACGGCGTGGCACGCGGTCACCGCGGTGCGAGCGGGCGCCGGGGACACGGTGCTCGTCCACGGCGCCGCGGGCGGGGTCGGGTCGCTGGTCGTCCAGCTGGCACGGATGCGGGGCGCCCGCGTCGTCGGGACGGCGGCGCCCGAGAACCACGACCACCTCGTCGAGCTCGGTGCGCTCCCCGTCGCGTACGGGGCGGGGCTGGCCGATCGCGTCCGCGCCCTCGCCCCGCGGGTCACCGCGGCCGTCGACGTCGCGGGGACGGACGAGGCGCTCGACGTCTCCCTGGAGCTCGTCGGGGACCGCCGGCGCGTGGCGACCGTGGCCAACTTCCAGCGGGGACCGGCACTGGGCATCCAGGTCCTCGGGAGCGGTCCGGGCGCCGACCCCGGGACGACCGTCCGTCACGACGCACGCGGCCGCCTCGTCGAGATGGCGGCGGACCGCCGGCTGCGCGTCCACGTCGGCGCCACGTACCACCTGGCCGACGTCGCCCGCGCCCACCGGGCGGGCATCGACGGCGCCGTCCGCGGGAAGATCGTCCTGGTCCCCTGACCCCTGTCGGGTGACGCTCGCGGCCCGAGCGGCCCGAGCGGCCCGAGCGGC
>NZ_CAMPHH010000098.1 GCF_946885855.1 uncultured Actinotalea sp.
AGGCCCTGCTCCGGGATGCGGTGCAGGTCGTGACGCAGGGCCGCGAGGTCGGCGGCCATCCCCTCGGCGTCGGCGAGCAGGTCGGTGGTGCGGTCCTGGTGCGGGGCGGCGTTCGACACGAGCGGCTCCGGGTCGTGGTCGGGCCCGCGGGCGGGCGGCGGTCGGGATGCGGGCGACGCTACCGCCCGATCGTGTCCGGCAGGTGACGGGCGGTCCTCAGGGCAGGGGGACCTCGACGCGCGCCCGGAGGCCGCCGAGCGGGGCCGCCCCGAGCGTCACGTCACCGCCGTGCTCGCGGGCGATCTCCCGGACGATCGCCAGGCCGAGCCCACTGCCGCCCGCCTCGCGCTCGCGGGCCTCGTCCAGCCGGACGAACCGCTCGAACACCCGCTCGCGGTCCTCCTCGGGGATGCCCGCGCCGTCGTCGTCGACGGTCACCGCGCCCGGCGCGACGGTGACGTCCACGCGCGAGGCCGCGTGCCGGACCGCGTTGTCGACGAGGTTGCGGACCACCCGTCCGAGTGCCGGCGCGTCCCCGACGGCGCTCCCGGCCCCCGCGAGGCGCACCGTCACCTCCGGCCGGAGGGCGACGGCTCCGGAGCCGCCGACGGCGTCCCGCGCGACGTCGGCGAGGTCGACCTCCACCTTCGCCCGGGGCGCCGAGCCGACGCGGGCCAGGAGCAGCAGGTCGTCGACGAGCCCCTGCATCCGCAGCACCTCCCCGACGAGGTCCTCGGCGAGCTCCTCGGTGCGGTAGACCCCGGGGTGCTCACGGGCGACCTCGAGGCTCGCCCGCAGCGTCGCCAGCGGGGAGCGCAGCTCGTGGGCGGCGTCGGCCACGAACCGGCGCTGCCGCACGGAGGCCGTCTCGAGCCGGTCGAGCATCTCGTTGAGCGTCCGGGCCAGGGCCGCGACCTCGTCGTCGGCGGGGCTCACCGGCAGGGAGCCGGGGCCACCGGCGCGGGCGACCTGCGCGGCGGCGGCACGCATCCGCTCCACGGGGTGCAGCGCCCGGCCGAGGACGAGCCAGACCGCCACGGCGAGGATCCCCGTCAGCGTCGGCACGACGCCGACGAGGGACAGGCTCAGCGCGCGCAGCAGACCCTGGACCTCCGCCAGCGGCATCGTCGCGACGACCGTCACCGGTTCCCCGCGCCACTGCGTGGGGACGACGGCGACGCGGGCCTGCCCGTCGTAGGAGCTGCGGGAGGTCGGGCTGACGACGCCGCTCGTGGCCGTGGCCGCGCGCAGCCGCGCGACCTCCTCCGGCGGCAGGACGGGCAGGGTGCGGCTGGCGCTGGGGGAGGAGGCGACGACCAGCCCCTCGGCGTCGAGCACCTGGACGATCTCGCCGGGCTCCTCGACCGGGAGGGCGTCGGGGAGGCTGTCGCCGGTGACGAGCTCGGCGGTGGTGGCCGCGCGCTCGCGGACGATGTCGTCGAGCTCGGCGACGCGGGTCCGCGAGAGGACGGTCGTCAGGGTCAGCGCCCCGACGACGAGCGTCACGCACAGCAGGCCCGCGGTGAGGACCGTCAGGCGTGTCCGGAGCGACCGGCTGCGCCAGGGGTCGCCGCCCGGGGCCGGCCGGGCGGGCGGGACCTCGACCGTCACGGCGGCTCAGGCCGCCATGCGGTACCCGGCGCCGCGCACGGTCACGACGGCGTCGCGGCCGAGCTTGCGCCGCAGGTAGCCGACGTAGACCTCGACCACGTTGAGGTCCTCGCCCGGGGAGTCCCACACGTGGTCGCGCAGCTCCACCTTCCCGATGACCCGGTCGTGGTGGCGCATGAGGTACTCCAGGAGGGAGAGCTCCCGCACGGTCAGCTGGACCGGCTCGCCCGCCTTGGTGACCGTCCGCGCGGCGGGGTCGAGCACGATGTCGCCCGCGGTCAGCACCGGGGGGCGCGGCGCGAGCGGGCGCCGGATGAGCGCGCGCAGCCGCGCGACGAGGACGACGAAGGAGAAGGGCTTGGTCAGGTAGTCGTCCGCCCCGACGTCGAGGCCGTCCGCGACGTCGTACTCGCCGTCCTTCGCCGAGAGCATGAGCACGGGCGTCCACACCTCGCGCTCGCGCAGCGCCGTGACGACGTCGTACCCGTTCTTACCGGGGATCATGATGTCGACCACGAGGGCGTCGTAGTCCCCGTGGGTGGCCATCTCCAGTCCCGTGATCCCGTCGTGGGCGAGGTCGACGGCGAAGCCCTCCGCCGCCAGGCCGCGCTGCAGGGCACGCGCGAGTCCGCGCTCGTCGTCGATCACCAGGATGCGCACGTGCCAAGCATCCCACCGCGGCACGTCGGAGCCGCTGAGGCGCGGCTGACCACCTCAGCGCGGTCTCAGTGCGCCGGGGGGAGCCTGGTCGCATGACCCAGAGCTCCACCCGCACCGGCGTGCCCGCCGGTGCCGCCCGTTCCCGGCGCACGGCGTGGGCCGTGCCCGCCGGTGTCGCGCTCGCCGTCGCCGCGGCGTTCGCCACCCCGCCCCTCCTGGCCAGCGCGGGCGACGACGCCCTGCCCGACCTCACCCCCGAGCAGCTCGCCGAGCGCGTCGCGACCGCGGAGCCCGCCCCGCTGTCGGGGACCGTCGTGCACACGGCGCGCCTCGGCCTGCCGGAGCTGCCGCTCACCGAGGCCACGGGCGCCGACCCGGTGGCCCTGCTGGGCGGCTCCTCGACGCTGCGCGTGTGGACCGACGGGGCCGAGCGGTCCCGGGTGTCCCTGCTCGGCGCGGCGTCCGAGTACTCCGTCGTCGCGGACGGCCCCGAGACCTGGACGTACTCGAGCACGACCGACGAGGTCGTCCACTACACGCTGGACGAGGCGGGGCGTGCCCGGTACGAGGAGGCGGTCGCCGACCTCCGCGCAGGGCTCGCCCCGGACGTCGTCGGCGCCCTGCCGACGCCCGAGGAGGCGGCCCGGACCGCGCTCGACCAGGTCCAGGGCTACTCGACCGTGTCGCTCGACGCCCGGACGACCGTCGCCGGCCGCGCGGCCTACCAGCTCGTCGTGACGCCGCGTGACGCGGAGACGCTCGTCGGCCGCGTCGTGGTCGCCGTGGACGCCGAGACGTCCACGCCGCTGCGCGTGCAGGTGTGGAGCGTCCAGGACTCCCAGGTGCCCGCGCTCGAGATCGGCTTCACCGACGTGACGTTCGGTCAGCCCGACGACGGCGTCCTCACCTTCTCCGCGCCGGCCGGTGCCACGGTGCGGGAGGTCGTCGTGCCGATGATGGAGCCGAAGGACCCGGGCGCCGTGGAGGAGCTGCTCTCGGCCGAGCCGCCCGCCCCCGGCGAGCCCGTCGACCCGGCGCTGCTGCCCGAGGGCGTCATGACGACCGGCACCGGCTGGGAGACCGTGACGGAGGTCTCCGGCGTCGACGTGGCCGCGGTCCTCGCGGGCGACCCGGCGGCCCTCTCCGCCCTGCCGGAGTCGGAGCGCCTCATCGGCTCGGACCGCGCCCAGGACCTCATCTCCGAGTTCCTGCCGGACGAGGAGCAGGCCAGTGCGTTCGAGCTCGACACCACCGCGCTGTACGACGCCCTGACGACCGAGGTGCCGCAGGGACGGCTGCTCAGCTCCGCGCTGCTCAGCGTCCTGGTGACCGAGGACGGCCGGGTGCTCTACGGCGCCGTCCCGGCCGACGTCCTGCTCGGCCTGGCCTGATCCGCGAGAGCCGGGGCGAGGTCATGCGCGCCGCGCTGGACGCGACCTCCTCTGCCGACCCCGCCCGCCCTGCCGAGGGTGACCGGCCGCGCCGCGGCCGGTCACGGCCGTGGTTCCACGCCGGTAGCGTGCCGGACGTGCCCGACGAGCCGGACCAGACCAGCGCCGCGTCCCCCGTCGGCACCCCAGCGGGTGACCCGCCGGTCGCCGCCGCGGGTCCCACCACGGACCTCGCCGTCCGGACCGACGGCCTCACCAAGCGGTTCCGGTCCGGTCAGGTCGCCGTCGACGGCATCGACCTCGCGGTGCCGCGGGGCGCCGTCTACGGCTTCCTCGGGCCGAACGGCTCGGGGAAGACGACGACGATCCGCATGCTCCTCGGCCTCGTCCGTCCGACCGGGGGCGCGGCCTGGCTCCTCGACGGCGCGATGCCGGAGGCCGGCCCGGCCGTGCTGCCCCGGGTCGGGGTGCTCGTCGAGGGCCCGGCCTTCCAGCCGTACCTCAGCGGCCGCCGGAACCTGGCGCGGCTCGACGCCAACGACGCGACCGCGGACCCGCGCACCGCGGACCGCCGGATCGACGAGGCGCTCGAGCGCGTCGGGATGACCGCGGCGGCCGGCAAGCGGTACCGACAGTACTCCCTCGGGATGAAGCAGCGCCTCGGCCTCGCGGCGGCGCTCCTGCGGCCCCGTGAGCTCCTCGTCCTCGACGAGCCGACGAACGGCCTGGACCCGCAGGGCACCCGGGAGGTGCGCGTCCTCATCCGCGAGCTGGCGGACGCGGGGACCACGGTGCTGGTGTCCTCGCACCTGCTCAGCGAGATCGAGCAGGTCTGCTCGCACGTCGGCATCATGAGCCGCGGCCGGCTGCTGCTCCAGGGCGAGCGGGACGCGGTGATGGGCGCCGGCACGCCGTACGTCCACGTGCGGACCACCCCGGCCGACGCCCCCCGGGCGCGGGAGGTGCTGCGCGGCCTCGGCGTGCGCGGGGTGACCGTCGACGACGCCGCCGAGGAGGCGGTCCTCCACGGCGTGCTGGACGCCGTCGGCCCGGCCGCGGTCGCGGAGGCGCTCGTCGGCGCCGGCGTGGCGCTGCTCGGCCTGGAGGTGCGGCGGCAGAGCCTCGAGGAGCTGTTCGTCCGGCTCACCGGGGAGGGCTTCGATGTCGCCCGCTGACGTCGCCGTCCCCGCCGCCGGGCCGGTCGCCGGACGGGGCGCCGCCGCGCCGCAGGAGTGGCGGACCCGGCGGGGCGCCTTCGGCCGGATGCTGCGCAGCGAGATCGCGCTCGTCTTCGGCCGGCGCCGCAACGTGGCGCTGCTGTCGGGCCTCGCCGCGGTGCCGCTGCTGCTGGGTCTCGTGCTGTTCGTCGCGCAGGACACGGCGCTCGCCGGCCAGGGCCCGGGCTTCGTGGGCCGGGTGACCGGCAACGGGCTGTTCCTCGTCGTCGCCTCGCTGTTCCTGTGCCTGCCGTTCCTGCTGCCGCTGACGATCGGCATCGCGACGGGGGACGCGATCGCGGGCGAGGCCGCGGGCGGCACGCTGCGGTACCTGCTCTCCCTGCCGGTCCGGCGCACCCGGCTGCTCGTCGTCAAGGCGCTCGCGACCCTCGCGTACGTCGCCGCCGCGGTCCTCGCGATCGCCGTCGTCGCGCTGGCGGCGGGAGCACTCCTGTTCGGGCTCTCCGACCTGACGCTGCTGTCCGGGACGACCATCCCCGTCGGCGAGGGCGTCGTGCGTATGGCGGGCGTGGTGGCCTACGTCGCGCTGTCGCTCACCGGCCTCGTGGCGGTGGGGCTGTTCTACTCCACGCTGACCGAGGTCCCGGTGGGGGCGATGGCCGCGACCGTCGTCACCGCCGTCGTCTCCGCCGTCCTCGACACGCTTCCCCAGCTCGCCGTCATCCACCCCGCGCTGCTGACCCACCACTGGCTCGACTTCGCGGAGTTCCTCCGGCTCGAGGTGGACCCCGGTGTGCTCGGTCAGGGGCTCGCGGTCCAGGCCGCGTGGGTCGCCGTCTTCGGCTCGCTGGCCTGGAGCCGCTTCACCACCGCGGACGTCACGTCCTGAGCCCCGGGGCCGCGTCGGTCGAGTTCCCCGGCGCGAGGTGGCCCAGGGCGTGATCCGCCCCGCCCCGACGGTCGTCAGCCGCCGTCGGGGCGGGCCGGGCCGCGGAGGTCCAGGGGCGCCCGGCGCCCGGAGGGCCGGGAGGGCCGCGGCGCCCTGCCCGACCCGCCGGCCCTGGTGACCCCGTCCCTCTCCTCCTCCCGTGGTGGAGCCGTGGTCCGGAGCCCTACCGTGCGGTCCATGACCATCACGCACGTGCGCCAGCTCCGCGTCGTCCTCAACACCGACGACCTGCCCGCCGCCCTCGCCTTCTACCGCGACGCGCTCGGGCTGCGCGAGGAGGAGGCGCTCTCCGGCCCGGGCGAGGCCCGGGTGGTCATCCTGGACGCCGGCCGGGCGACGCTCGAGCTCGCGAACCCCGCGCAGTCGGCGTTCATCGCCGACGTCGAGACCGGTGGGGCCGCGAGCACGCCCGTCCGGCTCGCGTTCGAGGTCGACGACGCCGCGGCGGCGACCGTCGCCCTCACCGACGCCGGCGGGGGTCTCGTCGGCGCGCCGGTCCGCACCCCGTGGGAGTCCGTCAACGCCCGGGTGTCCGATCCCGAGGGCCTGCACGTCACGGTCTTCACCGAGCCCGCCGGCCAGGCCGGGCGGGCACCGGCGGACCTCGTCGGCACGGAGGTGGCAGGTCTGGGGGAGGAGGGACTGCTGGCGCGGGCCGTCCAGCTGGCGCAGGCGAACGCGGACGCGGGCGCCGAGCCCTTCGGGGCGATCGCCGTGCACGACGGCGTCGTCGTCGGGGTCGGGGTGAACACGCGCGACGTCGCGGTCGACCCGACCGCCCACGCGGAGGTCGAGGCGGTCCGGGCCGCTGCCCGGCGGCTCGGCCGCGCGAACCTGGCGGGGGTGACGGTGTACTCCAGCTGTGAGCCCTGCCCGGTGTGCCGGACGGTCGCCGCCGTGGCGGGCGTCGACGAGGTCGTCTACGCGGCCGAGGCGGCGCTCGTGCCCGCGGAGATCAGCGACCTGCCCGCGGACCTGTGCCGGGCTGTCGCGCAGTACCGTCCCGAGCGCGTCCGGCCGGGCGTCACCGCGCTGACCCGGGACCAGCTCGCCGCGCCGTTCCGGACCTTCGTGGAACGGCTCGCGGCCGGTTCGTGAGACGGCGGCGTCCCGCCGCGCGGACGGCGTCGCCCGTGCCCGGAGGACGGGTCCCCGATCCGCCGGATCGGTGACCCGTTCGGCTCGCGGAGCCCAGCTCGGGGGACGAGAGTGGATCGACGGGGCCGTCCGCAGGGGCCGGCCCACGACGGTCAAGGAGGATCGTCCGTGTCAGGAAATCGCGCGATCGCGTACAAGGGTCCGGGCAAGGTCGAGGTCATCGACATCGACTACCCGACTTTCGAGCTCAAGGACGGACCCGGTGTCAACCCCGCGAACGTCGGCCGGAAGGTCAACCACGGGGTCATCCTCAAGACGGTGGCGACGAACATCTGCGGCTCGGACCAGCACATGGTCCGTGGCCGGACGACGGCCCCCACCGACCTGGTGCTGGGCCACGAGATCACCGGCGAGGTGGTCGAGTGCGGGCCCGACGTCGAGTTCATCAAGGTGGGCGACCTCGTCTCGGTGCCCTTCAACATCGCGTGCGGCCGCTGCCGCAACTGCAAGGAGCGCAAGACGGGCATCTGCCTCAACGTCAACCCCGACCGTCCCGGCAGCGCCTACGGCTACGTGGACATGGGCGGCTGGGTCGGTGGCCAGGCCGAGTACGTGCTCGTCCCGTACGCCGACTGGAACCTCCTGAAGTTCCCGGACAAGGACCGGGCGATGGAGAAGATCCTCGACCTCGCCATGCTCTCGGACATCTTCCCGACGGGCTTCCACGGCGCGGTGACCGCGGGCGTCGGTGTGGGCTCCACGGTGTACGTCGCCGGGGCCGGCCCGGTCGGCCTCGCCGCCGCGACGGGCGCGCAGCTGCTCGGCGCCGCCGTCGTCATCGTCGGCGACCTCAACGAGGACCGCCTCGCCCAGGCCCGCAGCTTCGGGTGCGAGACGATCGACGTCTCCAAGGGTGACGTCGGGGAGCAGATCGCCGAGATCCTCGGCGTGCCCGAGGTCGACTGCGGCGTCGACGCCGTCGGGTTCGAGGCCCGCGGCCACGGCAAGGACGCGAGCCACGAGGCGCCCGCGACGGTGCTGAACTCGCTCATGGACATCACCAAGGCGGGCGGTGCGCTCGGCATCCCCGGCCTGTACGTCACCGGTGACCCGGGCGGCATCGACGAGGCCGCCCAGAAGGGCTCGCTGTCCCTGAGCCTCGGCACCGGCTGGGCGAAGTCGCTCTCCTTCACGACGGGGCAGTGCCCGGTCATGAAGTACAACCGCGACCTCATGATGGCGATCCTGCACGACCGGGTGAGCATCGCGAAGAACGTCAAGGCCAAGGCGATCACGCTCGATACCGCCCCGCAGGGCTACGCCGAGTTCGACGCCGGCGCGGCGCAGAAGTACGTGCTCGACCCCAACGGGTACCTCGGCGCCGCCTGAGGCCCGTCCGCGAGCCCGGGCCCGGCGGGGCCCGGGCTCGCTGCGCGCCCGGTGCCCGGCCGCTCGGGTGGAGGTCAGGCGGCGGCGCGCTCCAGCCGGATGACGACGCTCTTGCTCGTCGGCGTGTTGGAGTCGTCCGCGGTGGAGTCGAGCGGCACGAGCACGTTCGTCTCCGGGAAGTACGCGGCCGCGCAGCCCCTCGCCGTGTCGTAGGCGACGACACGGAACGCCTCCGCGCGCCGCTCGACGCCGTCGGTGAACTCCGAGACGAGGTCGACGACGTCGCCGTCGGCGAAGCCCAGGGCGCGCAGGTCGTCGGCGTTGACCATGACCACCCGGCGGCCGCCCTTGATGCCGCGGTACCGGTCGTCGGGGCCGTAGACGGTGGTGTTGTACTGGTCGTGGGACCGCAGCGTCTGCAGCAGCAGCCGCCCGGGTGGGGTGCGCGGCCACCACAGGGGCGTCGTCGTGAAGTGCGCCTTGGTGCTGGCGGTCTCGAACGTGCGCACGTCGTGGGGGCCGTGGGGGAGCCGGAAGCCACCCGGGTCGTCGATGCGCCGCTCGTAGTCCACGAAGCCGGGTACGACCGCCTCGATGTGCCGGCGGATCAGCCGGTAGTCGTCCTCCATCGCCTGCCAGTCGGCCTGCGGTGCGCCGGGGAGCGGCCGGCCCTGCTCGTCGTGGAAGAGCGCTCGGGCGAGGCGGCAGACGATCGCGATCTCGGAGAGCAGGTCCTTCGCCGGCGGCTGGAGGTGCCCGGAGGACGCGTGGACCATCGACATCGAGTCCTCGACCGTGACGCGCTGCCGGCCGGTGCGCTGCACGTCGAGGTCGGAGCGGCCCAGCGTGGGCAGGATGATCGCGGTCCGGCCGGGTGCCAGGTGGGAGTGGTTGAGCTTGGTGCTCACCTGCACCGTCATCGCGCACGAGCGCAGCGCCGCCTCGGTCACGGCCGTGTCCGGAGCGGCCTTGAGGAAGTTGCCGCCCATCCCGAGGAAGAACCGGACGCGGCCGTCCCGCATCGCGCGGATCGTGTCCACCGTGTCGAAGCCGTGCTCGCGGGGCGGCGCGAAGCCGAACTCGGCCTCGAGCCGGTCCAGGAACGGCTGGGGCATCTTCTCGAAGATGCCCATGGTCCGGTCGCCCTGGACGTTGGAGTGGCCACGGACCGGCAGGAGTCCGGCGCCCGGGCGGCCGAGGTTCCCCTGCAGCAGCACGAGGTTGACGATCTCCTTGATCGTGGGCACCGAGTGCTTGTGCTGGGTCAGGCCCATCGCCCACGCGACGATCGTCCGGTCCGAGTCCAGCAGCATCTCGCCGACCTCGCGCAGCTGCGCCTCGGTGAGCCCGGTCGCCTCCTCCAGGTCGCGCCACGACGTCGCCCGCAGGTTCGCGGTGTACTCCTCGAGCCCCACGGTGTGCTGCTCGACGAACGCGTGATCGAGGACGGTCTCCAGCCCGATGGTGCGGCGGCCCGCGTCCTCCGCCTCGAGCAGCACCTTGCCCAGCGCCTGGAACACGCCGAGGTCGCCGCCGAGGCGGACCTGCAGGTGCACGTCGGCGATGCGCGTGCCGCGGCCGAGCATGCCGTGGACCCGCTGCGGGTTGCGGTAGTGCGTGAGGCCGGCCTCGGGCAACGGGTTGATCGCGACGATCCGCGCGCCCTGCTCCTTGGCCTTCTCCAGCGAGGTGAGCATCCGCGGGTGGTTCGTCCCGGGGTTCTGACCGGCGATGAGGATGAGCTTGGCCGTCTCGACGTCGTGCAGCGTGACCGAGCCCTTGCCGATCCCGATGGTCTTGCCGAGCGCCTCGCCGGACGACTCGTGGCACATGTTCGAGCAGTCGGGCAGGTTGTTCGTGCCGTAGCCCCGGACGAGCAGCTGGTAGAGGAACGCCGCCTCGTTGGAGGTACGCCCCGAGGTGTAGAACGCCGCCTGGTCCGGGCTGTCGAGCGCGCGCAGTGCCGCGGCGATCCGGGTGAATGCCTCGTCCCAGCCGATCGGGCGGTAGTGCGCGTCCCCGTCCTCGCGAAGCATCGGCGTCGTGAGCCGGCCCTGCCAATTGAGCCAGTGGTCGTCGCGGGCGTAGAGCTCGTCGATCGCGTGCTCGGCGAAGAACTCGGGCCGGATCCGCTTGCGGGTCGCCTCCGACGCGAGGGCCTTGGCGCCGTTCTCGCAGAACTCCGCGTGGCTGCGGTCGGGGGCGTTCGGGTCGGGCCAGGCGCAGCTCATGCAGTCGAACCCGCCGGGCTGGTTCATCCGGAGCAGGCCGGACGCCGTGCGGACCGGGCCCATCTCCCGCAGCGCGTGCTGCATCGCGCTCGTCACGCCGGGCACGCCGGCGGCGGTGCGCTTGCGGCGGCCGACCGTCACCTCCACCTGGTCGGCGGGGCGGTCGAGGTCGTCAGCGGGCGTCGTCGCCATCCGGCCATGCTAGGTCGACCGGGTCGAGCGGGCACCGCGAACCGCGATGGTCCACGCTGGGCGCATGCGGATCACGAAGCGCTGGCGCGTGCGCCGGATCTCCGCCGACGGCGCCGTCCGGGACCGGGCGGACGTGCTGGCGGGGGAGGAGCCCCTCGAGGTCCGCGTCGAGGGCCGGCCCTACGCGGTCACGATGCGCACGCCGGGGCACGACGTCGAGCTGGTCGCGGGCTTCCTCGTCTCCGAGGGCGTGCTCGCCGCCGCCGACGACGTCCTGCTCGTGGACGACCGCGCGGGCGTCGCGGCCTCGGGCGAGCGGGACCGCAACGTCGTCGACGTCCGGCTCGCCCCGGGTGTCGCGCCGCCCGACGCGTCGCGGCACCGGCACGTCTACACGACGAGCAGCTGCGGCGTGTGCGGCACCGCGTCGATCGACGCCGTGCGGACGGTGAGCCGCTTCGACGTGACGGCCGACGACGTCGTCGTGCCGGCGCGCACGCTGCTCGGGCTGCCGGACCGGCTGCGGGCGGAGCAGGCGGTGTTCGGCCGCACGGGCGGCGTGCACGCCGCCGCGCTGCTCGCGCTGCCCGGGCCGGACGCACCGGACGACGACGGCGCGCTGCTGTGCGTCCGGGAGGACGTCGGGCGGCACAACGCCGTGGACAAGGTCGTCGGCTGG
>NZ_CAMPHH010000099.1 GCF_946885855.1 uncultured Actinotalea sp.
GCCGGACGCCGCGTCCACGAGGCGCCAGGCGAAGACGGGGCTGCCGAACTCGTCCTGCTCCTCGGGATCCGGCAGGACGCACAGCAGGACCGGGCCCTCCGCCGCCGCGAGCTCCGCCACGCACCAGCCCGGTGCGCCGCCGGGGCCCTCGACCCGCCAGCGCTCCGCGCCCGTGTCCAGGTCCCGTCCCGTGAGGGACGTCGGCGACGCGGGGTCCGGCGAACCGGCCGGCGCGCTGACGAGGAGGTCGGCCAGCTGGACCGCCTGGCCGTCGAGCTCCGCGCGCCATGCCTCCTGCGGCGGCTCGGCCAGGGAGTCGACGGTCCCGGGCACGTCGGCGTACCGGGCCAGGTCCGCTTGTCGCTCCTGCTCGTCCACGACGGCGAACGCCGCAGCACCGACGGCGAGCAGCCCCGCCGCGCCCATCACCCACCAGCGTCGTCGACGCCAACCGCGGCCGTCCGGACGCGCGCCCCCTGCCGCGCCGTCGTCGTGGTCCTCGTCCACGAGCTGGACCTGTGCCACCGGTTCCCCCTGCATGCAACGACCTTAACGACGGTCGTGTTCGGGGCCGCGGCTGCGTGGTGTGCGGACGTCGACCGAGGACAGGGGGACGAGCGGCCCCACCCGGCGGATGTCGCAGGACCGGGCGACGGCCCGGCGGATCTCAGAACCCGGTGCGTCGTCGGATCGCGAGGCGCGGGGCGTCGTCGTCGGCGCGGCCGGGGACGGTCTCCGGGGTGACCGGTACCGAGAGCAGGCCGTCGTGGACGGCGTCCAGCACGGAGGCGTCGAGGGGACGGGACGGCGTCGTGAGCGCGTCGCGGGCGCGGGCCAGGTCGTTCGTCTCCGCCATGGGGCCGAGGGTATGACGAAGCCCTGCGAAGCGGACAAGAGCCGCGCCGGGTGAGGCCGCGGGTGAATCGGCCCGGGCGGCGGCGTCATCCCGCGGCGCACCGGCGCTCGAGGGCCTCGACCCCGTCGAGGAGCAGCGCGAGGGCGAACTCCTGGTCGGCGTCCTCCTCGGCCGCGTCGTCGAACGCCCCGGCGGCGAGGGCGGCGGCGATGTGCGGCTCCCGCGCGGGGTCGACGACCGCGCGCAGGAGGCCCCCGTAGTCGACCAGGGCGGGATGGTCGGCGCTGCGCCCGGCGTCGCGCTCCGCGACCGCGGCGGCGAGGTGCCCCTCGGTCAGGACGTGCAGGCTGAGCATGCCCACAACCGCGGTCGCCAGGGGCGGCGGGAGTGCGCTGTCGGCGAGGGCAGCGAGGCCGGTCTCGAGCCACCGGACGCGGTGCGGGCCGATCGGCGCCCGGCCGACCACCGAGACGACCCAGGGGTGCGCCCGGACCAGGACCAGCTGGGCGCGGCACCACGCCTCGAGGCGGTCGCGCCATGGCCCGGTGGCGGCGAGGTCGGGGGGGCGCAGCGCCGCGTCGTACATCCGCGCGAGGAGCTCGTCCTTGCCGCCCACGTAGCGGTAGAGCGCCATGGTCGTGACGCCGAGGCGCTCGGCGAGGCGGGCCATCGAGACCGCCGGGAGGCCCTCGGTGTCCGCGAGCTCGATGGCCGTCGCGGTGATCGCGTCGACGCTGAGGCCCGGACGCGGCCCGGGCCGTCGGGCGTCGTCCTGGCGCCAGAGCGCGGCCATCACCGGGGGCAGCGTCCCGTCCGTCGGCGCGGCTGCGTCCGCCGCCGGCGCCTGGTCGTCGGACACCGCCCCAGCCTAACCGTGTACGGGGTAGACAATAACCGTGTACGAGGTACACAGTGGAGTCGTGGACCTCGGAGACCTCGCGGACGTCGGCTCGCCGCCGCACCACGGACCGGCCGTGCAGGTGCGGGGCCTCGAGGTGGCGTTCGGGACGCACCGGGCGCTGGCCGGGATCGACCTCACCGTCCCGGACGGCGCGGTCGTGGCCCTGCTGGGGCCGAACGGTGCGGGCAAGACGACGACGGTCCGCGTGCTCACCACGCTGCTGCGCCCGACGGCGGGCACTGCGCGCGTCGCCGGCCTCGACGTCGTGCGCGACGCCGCCCGGGTCCGCGGTCTCATCGCCGTCACCGGCCAGGAGACCTCCCTCGACGGACGCCTCACCGGCCGCGAGATGCTCCGGATGATGGCGCGGCTGCGGCGTCTTCCGCGCGTCGCCGGGCGGGCGCGCGTGGAGGAGGTCCTGGAGGCCTTCGACCTCGCCGACGCGGCCGGTCGGCGCATCGGCACCTGGTCCGGCGGGATGCAGAGGCGCCTGGACATCGCGGCCGGGCTGCTCGTGCGGCCGCGCGTGCTGTTCCTCGACGAGCCGACGACCGGCCTGGACCCTCGCGCGCGCCGGTCCGTCTGGGACCTCGTCGGGTCCGTCGCCGCACGGGGGACCACCGTCGTCCTCACGACCCAGTACCTGGAGGAGGCGGAGCAGCTCGCGGACGAGATCGTCGTCGTTGACGCCGGCAGGGTCGTCGCCCGCGGCACGGCCGGTGCGCTCAAGCGCCGGGTCGGAGGGGCGACCGTCGAGGTCGAGGTGCGTGGTGAGGCCGTGCCCCGGCGCTACGCCACGGACGGGACGGTCGGTGACGCGCGCCGGATCCTCGCTCACCTCGAGGACACCGCGATCCCGGTCGAGCGGTGGTCCCTGCGCGAGCCGACCCTGGACGACGTGTTCCTGGCGCTGACCGGCGTCCCGTCCGGCGGGGGCACCTCCGCCCGCCGCGCGCCGTCGGCCGCCCGGACGGAGGAGCGGTGATGGGCGCGGCCGGCCTCGGGATGACCGCTGCGGTGCAGGACGCGGTCACGCTGACCGGACGGAGCCTGCGGCGCTCGACCCGCGAGCTCGACACCCTGCTGCTGTCTGTCCTGCTGCCGGCGATGCTCATGCTGCTCTTCGTGCAGGTCTTCGGGGGCGCCCTCGACCCGAGCGGGCAGTACGTCGACTACGTCGTGCCCGGCGTGCTCCTGCTCTGCGCCGGGTACGGGGCGGCCCAGACCGCCGTCGGGGTCGCGGCGGACACGACCGAGGGGTTCGTCCGGCGGCTGCGGACCATGCCGGTCTCGGCGTCGGCGGTGCTGACCGGCCACGTCGTCGCGAGCCTCGCCCGCAACGCGGTGGCGACGCTCGCGGTCGTCGGCGTGGCCCTCGCCCTGGGCTTCCGGCCGACGGCGACGCCGGCGCAGTGGCTCGCCGCCGCGGGCCTGCTCGCGCTCTTCGTGACGGCCGTGACCTGGGTCTCCGTGGCGATCGGCCTCGTGGCGGGCAGTGTCGAGGCGGCGAGCGGCTACACGTTCGTCGTCCTCTTCCTGCCCTACCTGTCCAGCGCCTTCGTCCCCGTCGGGACCATGCCGACGGCCCTGCAGCGGTTCGCCGAGCACCAGCCGGTGACCCCGGTCATCGAGACGCTGCGCGCCCTGCTGCTCGGCACGCCGGGCGGTGATCCCGTGCTCGCCGTCGGATGGTGCGCGGGGGTGCTCGCCGTGGCCGTCCCGGTGGCCGCGGCCCTGTTCCGCCGGACGGGGTGACGGCTGCCCAGCAGCCTGCCCGGCGCGCTGTCGTCGGCGGACCGTCAGCCGGCGAGCGTCGTCCGGATGCGCTTGGCGGAGACCGGGACCGGCGTGCCGAGCTGCTGGGCGAAGAGGCTGACCCGCAGCTCCTCGAGCAGCCAGCGGACCTGGGTCAGCCGCTCGTCGCGCGCGGGGTCCGGCGCGGCGTCGCGGGCGGCGGCGACGGCGGCGTCGTACTCGTCCTGGAGCTCGTGGACCTGCCAGGCGAGGCCCTCGTCGCGCGTCGGGTTCTCGGCCGCCTTGCGCAGGCGGTGCAGCGCGGCACGCAGGTACCGGACTAGGTGCGGCAGCCGGTCGGCGCCGGCCTGCGCGACGAAGCCGTCGTGGACGAGCCCGGCGAGCTGGTCCTTGAGGTCCGTGAGGGTGTTGAGCAGCGCGAGGCTCGAGGTGCCGCGGATCGCGACGTCGAGCTCGCGCGCCGCGGCCAGCACCGCCGCCGTGTCCCGGGCCACCGCGTACGTCCGGTCCTCCAGCGCGTCGCGGGCGGCGGTGCGCGCTCGGGCGTAGATGTCCGCGTCGCGGATCGCCCCCGCCCCGCCGACGACGGCGCCGAGGATCGCGTCCACCGCCGCACGCTGCAGGTCCAGGACCAGGGCGTCCGTCGACCGGTACGGGCTCGCGGCGAGCGTGAGCGACTCCGCGGCGGTCCACCGGCTCGTGATCCGCCCCGTCGCCAGCGCGAGCTCGCCGAGCAGCAGCTCCCGGACGCCCTCGGCGTGGGCGCGGCGCTGGCGGGCGGGGTCGGCGAGGACCCGCACCGCGATGGTCGGCCCGGCCCCACCGCGGGTCGCCGAGCCCGCCGATCCGGCGGTCCTGCCCTGCCCGGCGAGCGCCTTCCCGGTGGTGCCCCGCGTCGCTGCCCCACCCGCGCCGGCCCGTTCCGGTGCGCCGCTCTCGACGACGACCGCCGGGTACCCCTGGACGGTCAGCCCGCCGACGGCGGTCGTCACCACCTCGGGCAGGCGACCGTCGGGCAGGTCGTCCGGCCAGGTGGCGAGCCCGTCCCGCTCGAGGTCGGTGGGCGGCGCCGCGCCGGCGGGGTCGTCGCCGCCACCCGCCGTGAGGTCGGCACCTTGGCGCGAGGTCGGCGTCCCTGACCGCCGACCTCGCGCAGACGTGCCGACCTCGGCGGATGAGCCGGCGCCGCCCGGCCCGCCCGCAGCGTCGTCGGCGGCCTTCGCGTCACGCTCGGCGACCGCGGCGCGGACGGCGTCGCGCACCGCGGTGCGGACCGCGCTCTGGGACTGGGCGGCCAGGCGACGCTGCAGCGCAAGCAGGTCCGTCCCCTCGTCGAGGACGACGGCGCCGCTGCCCCGCTCCTCGAACACCCGGAACGTCATGCGCAGGTGGGCCGGCAGGCGCGCGTCGCGCCAGGCGTCCTCGGGCACCTCGACGTCGCGCAGGTCCCGCACCGCCCGGCCGAACGACTCCGCGAACGACGGCGCCATGTCCGCCGCCCGCACGACGTCCTCCCAGGCGGGCTCGTTCGCGCGCAGCCAGGCCACGACCTCCCGCGCCACGTCGGGCGCCGGGACCAGCTGCACGCGCACCGGCTTAGGCAGGCCGCGGATCGTGGCGGTGACGAGCTCCTCCAGCATCCCGGGCACGAGCCGGTCGAAGCCCTCGGGGCGCACGCGGTTGAGCACCTGGACGGGGAGGTGGACGGTGACGCCGTCGGCCTCGGTGCCGGGCTCGAACTGGTAGGTCAGGGGCAGGCGCAGGTCGCCCTGCTCCCACACGGCCGGGAACTGCGCCAGGTCTGCGGCGGCGCCGGCGGCCTCCTCGGTGACGAGCATGTCGAGGGCGAACGTGAGCAGGTCAGGGTCGTCCCGCTGGGCCTTCTTCCACCACTGGTCGAAGTGCCGGGCGGAGACGACGTCGGCCGGGACGCGCTCGTCGTAGAAGTCGAACAGGACGTCGTCGTCGACCACGAGACCGCGGCGGCGCGCGCGGTGCTCGAGCTGCTCGGCCTCGGCGAGCGTGGCCTGGTTGTCGTGGAAGAACCGGTGATGCGTGGTCCACTCGCCCTGCACGAGGGCGTGGCGCAGGAACAGCTCGCGCGCGTGCTCGGGGTCGACCTTCGCGAAGAGGACCTTGCGGCGCGCGACGATCGGCACGCCGTAGAGCAGGACCTTCTCGAACGCGGTCGCGGCACCCTGCTTGGTCGACCACGCCGGCTCGGAGTAGGTGCGCTTGACCAGGTGCGGCGCGAGCTCCTCGGCCCACTCCGGCTGGATCCGGGCGGCGTCCCGGGCCCACAGCCGCGACGTCTCGACGAGCTCGCCGGCCATGACCCACGACGGCGGCTTCTTCGACAGCGGCGAGCCGGGGAAGATCGCGAACCGCGCCCCTCGGGCCCCGAGGTACTCGTTGCGCACCTGCGGCTTGCGGCCGGGCCGGTCGCCGCGGCGGTCCTTGCCGGTCGGCCCGCCGACCCGCACCTCGGTGACCTCCTGCATCCCGATGTGCGACAGCAGCCCGGACAGCACGGCCTGGTGGATCCGGTCGGCGTCCCACGCGAGGCGCAGGGCGCCGGGCCCATCGGGCCCGCTGAGCCCACCAGCGGCGGTGCGGTCGGCGTCGCCGTCGGCCGCGGTGTTGACCCGGGCCGGGGGGCGGACGGTGATGCCGAGCGGCTTGGCCATCTCCTTGAGCTGCGCGACGACGTCCTGCCACTCGCGCAGCCGCAGGTAGTTGAGGTACTCCGCCTTGCACAGCCGCCGGAACGCGGACCCGGACAGCTCGCGCTGCTGCTCGCGGACGTAGTGCCAGAGGTTGAGGTAGGACAGGAAGTCCGACGTCGGGTCGGCGAACCGGGCGTGCAGCTGGTCGGCCTGGGCGCGCTGCTCGGCGGGCCGCTCCCGGGGATCCTGGATCGACAGCGCCGCGGCGATGACCATGACCTCGCGTGCGACGTCGCGGCGTCCGCCCTCGACGATCATGCGCGCGAGGCGCGGGTCCATGGGCAGGAGGGCGAGGGCGCGGCCGACGTCGGTGAGGCGGGTCCCTCCGCCGGCCACCGCCTCCAGCGCGCCGAGCTCGGTGAGCAGCTGCACGCCGTCGCGGATCGCCCGGGTGTCGGGCGGGTCGACGAAGGGGAACGCGGCGACGTCGTCGGGGGTCTGCGCGACGCCGACGGCGACCATCTGGAGGATCACCGACGCCAGTGACGTCCGCAGGATCTCCGGCTCGGTGTACTCGGGGCGGGACAGGAAGTCGGCCTCGGAGTACAGCCGGATCGCGACGCCCTCCGCGACGCGGCCGCAGCGGCCCGAGCGCTGGTTCGCCGAGGCCTGGCTGATCGGCTCGATCGGCAGCCGCTGGACCTTGGTCGTCTTGGACCAGCGGGAGATGCGCGCGGTGCCGGGGTCCACGACGTACCGGATCCCCGGCACGGTCAGCGACGTCTCCGCGACGTTCGTGGCGAGGACGACCCGGCGGGTGCTGTGCGCGGCGAACACCCGGTGCTGCTCGGCCGCGGACAGGCGTGAGTACAGCGGCAGCAGCTCGACGGCGTGCGGGTGGCGCGGGTCGGTGACGCGCGGGCCGAGGTGGCCACGCAGGGCGTCCTCGGCGTCGCGGATCTCGCGCTCGCCGGAGAGGAAGACGAGGACGTCGCCCGGACCTTCGCGCTCGAGCTCGTCGACCGCCTCGCAGATCGCGGTCATGACGTCGCGGTCCTCGTCCGCGCGCGGGGACTTGGCCGACGACGACGGCGCGGAGGCAGCCGCGCGGCCCTTGCCCTTCGCCTTGCCGGCCTTCGCAGTGCCTGTCGACGGGGGCGACGGCTCCTCGAGGTCGCGCAGGACGTCGTCGTCGGCGTCCGCCGGCTCGGCGTCGGGGGAGAGCGGGCGGTAGCGGATCTCGACCGGGTACGTCCGGCCGCTGACCTCGACGACGGGCGCGGGGACGCCATCGGGGTGCTCGGGCGTCGCGGGACCGGCGAAGTGCCGGGCGAAGCGCTCGGAGTCGATCGTCGCGGAGGTGATGACGAGCTTGAGGTCCGGCCGCTGGGGGAGCAGGCGGGTGAGGTAGCCGAGGATGAAGTCGATGTTGAGGCTGCGCTCGTGGGCCTCGTCGATGACGAGCGTGTCGTAGGCGAGGAGCTGCGGGTCGCGCTGGATCTGCGCGAGCAGGATCCCGTCGGTCATGACCTTGACCAGCGTCTCCTCGCTGGACTGGTCGGTGAAGCGGACCTGGTAGCCGACGATGCTCCCCAGGGCACCGGAGCCGCCCGTGATCTCCTCGCTGATCCGCTCGGCCACGCTGCGCGCCGCGATCCGGCGCGGCTGGGTGTGGCCGACCTGCCCGTCCCGGCCGCGGCCCAGGTCGAGCAGGATCTTCGGGATCTGCGTCGTCTTGCCCGAGCCCGTCTCGCCCGCGACGACGACGACCTGGTGGTCCCGGATCGCGGCAGCGATGTCCTCCCGGCGCGCCGAGACCGGCAGCTCCTCGGGGTAGGTGATCGGCGGGACGACGACGGCGCGGCGCTTCTCGGCCCGGCGCGCGCGGCGGGCGTGCTCGCGGGCGGCGTCGCGGGTCGCGCGGTCGACGGCGGCGCGCGCGTCGGGGGGGCGGGTGTCGGTGGGGCGTCGGCGCCCGCGACCCTGGCCCGAGGTCCGCTCCTCCGCGCCGTCCCGGTGCCGGTCGCCGTCGGGGCGTGACGCGGCGTCGGAGAGGTCGGTGGGCGTGGACGCGGGGCTGGTCGGCGAGTCGGCCGCAGCGCCGTCGGGGCGCCGTCGTCCGCGGCCCCGGCCCCGCCCGCGCGAGCCGGGGCGCCGTCGTCGGTCGTCCGACGTCGGTCGCTGCTCCTGCTCGGGCTCACCCACGGGCGCCCATTCTCGCCGACGCACCCGGGTGGGGCCCGCGGATATCGCTCGTCCGGCGGGATCGCGGAGAGTTGCTCACGTCTACCGCGGGGAACTCTCCACGTTCCGGGGCGAGCTCCCGGGCGACCGGGCTCCGGACCTGGTCCCTCCGCGTCAGGGCGTCGCCGGGGGGCGGATGCGACGGGTGCGGAGCAGCACGACGTCGACCACCATGGCGAGGCCGATGAGCGCCGCGGCCGGGAGGAGGACCAGGCGGGGCAGCTCCAGGACGTCGGCGACCGCGAGGCCGAACATCACGACGAGGTACCCGATCGCCAGCCCCACGCCGACGTAGGTGGCCACCAGGTGGCGGTGACGCCGGGGACGCGCCGGGAACTGCTCCGCGTAGGTCTCGGCCGGTCCGAAGAACGCCTCCGGGTCGCCGTGGTCGCGCTCGTGGGCGTCGACCTCGGCCACGATGTCCCCGATCGTCGCCTCGTCGATGTGACGCAGGCGCAGGGCGTACGCCAGGTCGGTGCGGTAGCTCATCTCGTCCCCCCTGGTGCTCCGAGCCGCCGCAGGACGCGGACCGACTCCTCGATCGTGCTCTCGTCGGCGCTGACGCGGGCTGCGCCGCGGCTCGTCGCCTCGAAGATCTTCCGTGCCGGCCCCGCGCCCTCGACCTCCCAGCGCGACGTGACCAGGCCGTCCTCCTCCATGGCCCGCAGGAGCGGGTACAGGGTGCCGCCCTGCGCCTTGGCGAAGCCCGCGGCCCGCAGTGCACCGATGAGCGCGTAGCCGTGCTGCGGTGCGTGGGCGAGGAGGCGCAGCGCCGCGACGGGCAGGAGAGCTCGCTGCAGGGTCTCGACGGTGTCGGGGACGGCCACGATGCTCACTCTAGGTCCGCTCTAGGTTGAGATTCAACCTATCTTCCAGTCCGACAATCCCCCGCGCGAGCTGGCGTCGCGCGCACCCGTTCCCTCGCGCTCCGCCGGGCGCCCGCGCCGGGGCACCCGCGTTTGGTTCGCCGACCTCGTCCGGCTGCACCACCAGGCGTCGTCGCACGTCGGTGCGCTTCGGGACGGGCTCGGTGTGCCGGCCGGCCGGCCTTCCGGCGACAGGGAGCGTGGATCGTGGCTGCTGGAGAACCTGCTCCAGTCGGTCCGGACGGTGGTCTGGGCGACGGGCGTGGGCGACCTCGCCTTCGCCGACCAGGGGCGCGCGATGCTCCGGCGGACACTCGCGGACGCCTGACCCTCCCCGCGTGCTGACCAGCGTGGCCAGACGCCGGCGGGTCCAGGTCCGCGGATGACCCGACGCCTGCTCGCCCCGCGAGGATCGTGGCGCGTGACCCGCGCGAGCCGCGGGAGACGCGCCACGGTCCGACGCGGCCGGTGCGGTGCGGGTGCGGGTGCGGGCCGGGGCGCCGGCGGGTCGCCGGGACGGGACCGCGGCGCGACGTCGGTGCTCTGGGATCCTGGGTCCATGCCGCTCGAGCCGCACGACCGCTCGCCCGCCGTCGTCGCCGTCGCGTCCGACGACGCCCACCGGTTCAGCAAGGTGCTGCGCGAGGAGATCGTGCTGGTCGAGGGCTGGGGCGTCGAGGGCGACGCGCACGCCGGGACCACGGTGAAGCACCGCTCCCGCGTCGCCCGGGACCCGGACGAGCCGAACCTCCGCCAGGTGCACCTGCTGCATGCCGAGCTGTTCGACGAGGTCGCCGACGACGGCTACGTCGTCGTCCCGGGCGCGATGGGCGAGAACGTCACGACGCTCGGCGTCGACCTCCTCGCCCTGCCCGCCGGCGCGCTGCTGGAGCTGGGCGAGGACGCCGTCGTCGAGATCACCGGCCTGCGGAACCCGTGCAAGCAGATCGACGGGCTCGGCCGCGGCCTCATGGGCCGGATGGTGAGCCGCCGTCGCGACGGGTCGGTCGTGCGCAAGGCGGGCGTCATGGCCGTGGTGCGCCGCGGCGGCGTCGTCCGCGCCGGTAACGAGGTGCGCGTCCGTCTGCCCGACGGCGAGCACCGCCCCCTCGAACCGGTCTGACGGGACGCGTGCGGACTTCGCACCTCCAGCCGGTCTGACGGCGCGCCGCCCTCCCCCTCAGCCGGCCTGACGCCGCCGCTGCTGCCCTCCGTCGCCTGGCCCGGCGTGCCGTGCGGTGGCATGGGGGAGCGCCGCCTCCCGTGCGCCCGGGACCGTGGGAGCTTCCCCGCGTCCGACGCGGGTGACCCGCCACGGTGTCACCGCGTCGAGCGTCACGACGCGGCGGAGAGGTCGGAGCGGCGCGCGTCAGAGTGCGGCGGCCATGGCGGCGAGCTTCGCGACCGTGTTCATGTTGCGCGCCGTGCCCTCCGCCGCCGCCGGGATCGCCAGCCGCGACCGGCCCATCCCGACCTCCCCGTACGCGACGTAGATCTCCCGCGTGCCGACGGCGACCTGCTCGGTGGTCCGGTTCCGGAGCGTCGCCAGGGCGTCCGCCGCGGGCGGCGCGGGGAGGAAGATCGCGGCGGTGCGGTTGCCCGGCTCGTCGGGGAACGGGTTGCCCGCGAGCACGGCGCTCACCTCGTCCGCGGTCCGGACGAGCACCCCGACCGGCTTGCCCGCGTACGCCTCGAGCCGGGCACCCAGCTCGGCGACGACGTCGTCCTCGGTCCCGTCCGCGGTGAGGAGGACGTTCCCGCTCGCGATGTACGTGCTCACGTCGCCGAACCCGGCGTCCGTGCACATCGCGCGGAGGTCGGCCATCGGCAGCTTCCCCGTGCCGCCGACGTTCACGGCACGCAGCAGGGCGACGAACACCGTCATGCCCCGGACCGTACGCACCCCGGTCGACCGCTGTCACGGAGCGGGTCCTGTCGACCGCGCGACCCGCACGCGGCGCGGGATCGCGGAAGGTTTCCCGCGTCAGACGCGGAGAACCCTCC
>NZ_CAMPHH010000100.1 GCF_946885855.1 uncultured Actinotalea sp.
CGGCCGGTCCTCCAGCAGCCGGGGCCGATGCCGCGGACGCGGGGCCGAAGCCGGCCGTGGCGACCCGCGCCAGGCGCGCCCAGACGCCGTCGTCGACGGTCGTGGCCGGGTCGCGGGCGCCGCGCACGTCGAGGACGACGGTCGAGGCCCACCGTTCGGCCGGCCCCCGGCGCAGGCCGAGCGGGAGGCCGCTGAAGAGGTCGACCGCGCGCAGGCCCAGCAGCAGCTTCGCGGGCGTCCGACCGGTCAGGGCCTGTCCGACGACGCAGCCCGCGCCGTACGCGAGCGCCGCGACGAGCAGGACGGCCACGACCGCACCGGGCAGCGACCCGCGGCCGACGACGGCCGGCACCGCGAGCACGAGCACCAGGAGGACGTCGAGCGCGACGGCGACCACCCGCGTCGCCGTCGGCGCCGGACGGCACCCCGCGAGCAGGAGCGCGAGACGAGGCGCGCCGTCGGCCGCGACGCGGTCGCCGCAGCGTGCGCACGTGGCGGAGATGGGGTCGATCGGGGCAGCGCACGTCGCGCACAGTGCTGCTCCCGTCGTCACGGCGACGCCCCCTCCGGTCCGGCCATGCCCGCCAGGGATCGTAACCGGTCCTCCGCGGGCCGGTGGCCCAGGTCACCGCCTCGAGCAGGCGGTCGACACGTTCGCGGGAGATCCGTGCACGCCACCCGTCCCTGCTGTGGGACACCCGTCAGGGCGATCTCCCGATGCGCACCCCTCCGCACCCGGGAGGTCGTCACCCGATCGCTGGACGTCGTCACCGACGCCGAGGCCGGATGACCCAGGCCGTGCCACCGGGGTCCGGGTGAGCGGCGGCACCGCCCTCCTCATGGCCGCAGCGGTGGCAGCCGCGGAGGCGCAGGCCTGACGGCGGGCGCGGCGGCGGGTTCCGACGGGATCTCGTGCTCGACCTCGACGGCACCGCTCAGCTCGGACTGGGGCACCATGCCGGACCAACCCCTGCCGTGGTCGACCGGGAGCGCCGGCTCGAGGTGCGCACCCCCAGGGCCCAGCACGGGCGGCCCCACCGTTCCGGGGAAGTAGTTGATCTGGGCCCGTGCGTTCTCGGGGTCCACCCGCTCGACCGAGACGGGGAACTGTCCGCGCCAGTACGCAGACGTCGCGACGTCGAACAACCGCGAGCAGACATCGCGGCGCACGCTGCGGTACCAGCGCCCGCCCATGCGGTCGTCCCACGCGAAGTCCTCCGAGGGCCGGTCCCCCCGGACGATCAGACCGACCGTCGGGGAACTGGCGCTGAAGGAGGCCTGGTACGTCACGCCTCCCACGACGGCGTACCGCCCGGCTCTCACGACCCTGCACCTCCACCCTCCGGCCGACGGCCTGCCTCCCATGGACGGCACATCGGGCTCCACTGCGGGAAGGACGGCAGACCCCGAGGGCGCTCGGACGACGCGGCGAGGTGGTCGAGCCCGACGACGTCAACCGCGACACCGCGGTGCGCCACCACCAGTCCAGACTCCGCGTCGATCCGACCCAGGCCCTCCGGACAACGCTCCTGACGTGCACCCGCCCGCACCAGGAAGCTCATCGACAGATCACTGGACGTCAGCACGAAGCACGTCCAGGTCGATCAGATCCTGCACCTCAGGTCACGGTGCCCGGGGGCGGCCCCGGATCCGCGGGCGCCTCGCCGTTGTCGCGGAACTCCTGGTACACCGAACGGACCTCGCCGGGAGTCATCGCGAAGACTGCTCGCTGGGTCTCGTTCCAGAAGGTGCCGCACGCACTGCACCGCCACAGACGCGTCTGCATCACCACGCTGTCCACCAGGTACGGCTCGTGCCGACCGGTGTATGCCTTGGCCTCGCACACCTCACACCCGCGCAACGGGCTGGCGGCCGCCCGCTCGTTGATGCGCCCCCAGACCTCTGCGGCGACCGGGACGCGCCAGGCGGACTCCGCGGCGAGCTCGCGCTCTGCAGCCGCTGTCCCGCCGGCGAAGCGGTCCGCGGCCTCGCCCGCCGCCGCGATCCGCTCGTCCCGCTCCCGCCGCTGGCGCGGGGTCAGGGGTAGATCCACTGGGCACCTCCGTCCGTAGGCCACCGATGCTCACCTGTGCGGGTGCCGTTGTCGTCGGACCCGCGCCGCACTGCGAGCTCCCGCTCGACCACGGAGAGCTCCGTCAGTTCCTCGTACGGCCTTGCGGGTGTGCAGCCGGTATCGGGCGCGCTGCGGTCGACCTCGTCGGCGGTATCCCGACTCACACCTTGACCTCGTTCACCGTCTCGACGACCTCGGTGAGCTCGCTGACCGGCACCTCGGCCCGCCCCCCGTCACGCGGTCGTGGGTGAAGCCCGGACGCTCGGCGTCGGCGACGAGCAGGACGACGCCGGGCCGTCGGCTGAAGACGGCGCGGTGGACCGCGCCCTCGAACTCCGCGTACCGCCCGGCTCTCACGACCGCGACCCTCCCCCGTGCTCGAGCGTCATGCTGTCGTGAGCACCTCCTCGTGGCCAGCCACGTCGCCGAGCTCGACCAGCGCTACGGACGACTCGAACACGCCAGGCTCGACCTCCACCGCCGCAGGGCCCTCTCCTGGTTCGGCGCCGCTCCCCATCAGGAGGAGCCGCCGCCGTCGCGTCCCGGTCCAGCACGCGCCAGCGTCGACCGGCCCAGGTGCACGTGAGGACGCGCTCGAAGACGGAGTCGCACTCGGCGACCGCAACGACATGTTCCGAGATCATCGGCCGGGTGCTCGTCAAGCAGTCAGGCACCGCGCCCACCGCCACGAGCGTGACCCGACGACCGTCCTCATCGATGTCGGCGCTGTACTCGGTCCCGTGGAAGAGGGCGCAGGGCCCGACGAAAGGGCTGGGGGGGACGTACCGGGTCGGAGCTCGCCACCCGCGGCCCGCACCGTCGTACACGCTGATCAGCTCCTGCGGGGCGTCCTCGGAGACGCGCCACAGCTCCGCACCGCGAAGGAAGCGCGTCCGCCCCAACCACCAGACGGGCGCGGGGTGTCCGTCGAGGAACCCGGCGGGGACCACGGGGCCGAGCCCCTCGACCGGAGCGCGTCCGAGCCTCATGAGAGGGACCATGGGGAACCGGACGACGTCGGCGCTCGTCGCGTCCTGCCCGTCGGCCGGGAGGCCGTAGGCGTCCAGCAGGTCGGCCGGCGTGGTGATCGAGAGACATCCGCAGCGCGGACGACGACGCCACCGACGGATGTCGCGCCCCCGTGGCGCAGTGCGGCGACCGGCTGACGCTGCACCAGCTTCTGCAGGACGTCCTCCGTCACTCGTCGGACCCCTGCCGGACCGGGAGCTCCCGCTCGACCACGGAGAGCTCGGTCAGCTCCGCGTACGGCACCGTTCCTGTGGAGCCGTCGTTCTGGCTGCCCTCCAGACCGAGTGCGCGCGCCAGGTCCGGGTCGCGGTCGTAGTGGATCCGGGCGGTGTCCGTGTCGATCGGCTCGACGCTCACGGACTCACCGAACCACGTCGCCACCCAGCCGCGCGTGAACATCCGCTCCACCGCGGACTCCCGGACGGTGACGCAGAGGAACGGGGCATCGGACGCGCTGCGGTCGACCTCGTCGGGAAACTGGAACGAGGACCAGGTCGCCCTGTCCATGTACAGGGTGATCCACGGACGACCGATGTGCCCCACCGCGCGGTACTCCGTACCCCGATAGATCGCGTACTGGCCGGGCTGCGGAAGGCGGAGCAGGTCCAGCGCATCGCCCGTCATCGAACTCGTACCCACCCCCGTGGCGCCGATAAGAACCGCGGACCCGCGCTGCCTGCCGTCGCGAAGCACCTCCCCGATCTCGGACCCGGGCCGCAGCCGGACCTTCGAGCTGCATTCGATCCGACACCCGGGGATCAGGTACTCCGGCTCGAGGAACCCGTTCCCGGTGTACGGATCATGCCACCCGTCCGTCCCGCCGGCCCCCCAGGCGCAAGTCACCGGTCGCGAGCACCCGGTCGCTCGCCTCCTCGCCGAACGCCGCCGGCGACCTCGACCGCGCCCTCGTACCGCCCGGCCCTCACGTGCGGGCGTCCCGCCGCAATCCATGCCAGCCTGAGTGCCCGCCAGGCCGCCCCTTCCTCAAGGTAGGGCCGGCCGCCTGCACACCCTCAGCCCAGGACCCACAGGACCTCTCCCCCCGACGGTTCTTCCCAGGAGCGCCACCGGCCGGCATCCACGGCGCGCCGCAGCTCCGCCGCCCCCTCGTCCTCAAGGGTCCAGGCAAGCACCTCAAGACGTGCGCCCGGCTCCGGCACTCGCCAGCCGCCCGAGGACCGCGGCCGGACGACCAGGTCCAGGGCGTCGCCCCGCGGTCCGCGAGGCAGGTGGAGCCATACGTACCGTGCCGATGCGTTCGTCGGTCCGTCGACAGCTCCGACGAGCTGGGCACTCAGCGGAGCGCTCCAGTCGATCCGGTCACCGCTCACGACCCTCATGACGCGGCGAGGGACAGGTGCACCCACGACCCCGCGGCGCTGTCCGTGGCCGCCGCGTCGAGGACGCTCAGCTCCAGCTCGGGGGGCAGATCGACGCGACGGAGGGCGGCGACCAGGCGCTCGATCATGCCCTCGGTCCCGTGCGCCACGGCGATCTGAGGCACCGACGCGGCCGCGTTGACGCGCCGGAAGACCCACGCACGGTCCACCGGGAACTCGGACCCCACCGCGTCACGGATCCGGCGCCGCAGCGGCTCGTCCGGTTCGATCACGACATCACCCACGACGCGACGTCCACCCGACGCATCGACGATCTCGCCGCGCAGCATCGAGGCGACGTCCGCCGCCGGCACGCTGACCGCTGACGACAGCGCGGGGTCGAACATCACCGCATCCGCCCCGGTGCCGATGAGGGCGTCGAGGAGCTCCGCCGGGGAGAGGACCCTGGCGGCGTCGCCCTCCTGGGGAGCGAACTCCTCCCACGAGTCATGGCTGAGGAAGACCGGCAGCACCCGCCGGCCGTCCACGGACGCCGTGGCCACCGCGCCGTCGTGGACGCAGACACCGAGATGGGAACGGGACAACTCGGTCGCCACACGTGTTGCGTCGCCGGCCACGAGGGCCTGACGCAAGCGGGCCACCCCGTTCATCTCCACCATGGCTTCTCCACCCTGCGGCTCGGTCTCGAGACTACCTTCCTGTGACGTCACGGTCCCGGGGGCTGCCACTCGCCGGGGCTGCGCGTCCAATCCTCGTTGAGGCCCGAAACACCGCGGATCTCGACGGCTGCGCCGGCGTCACGGATCAGGTACTCCGGCCATCCACCCGGGTTGCCGTGGAGCGGAAGGGCCGGGCGGACGTCGACGACGTGGCTCGGACGTCGCAGGTTTCCCTCGACGACGAACCTGCCCGGGTTCTCGTCCGGCAGGCCTGCATCCCACCGGAAGTCGCTGGAACGGCGCGGGTCGACAGGGGTCCAGGACTCGCCGAACGGGCGAGACCCCCGCTCCAGACCGCCGAGGCCGTCCTGCGCCTCGCCGAAGACGCGCCAGACGCGCATGCCTTCGACCGGGTTCTGCACGCCGTGGTGGGCGGCCTTCTCGGCGTTCCTCGCGTCCGGCGGCAAGGACGCCTCGCCCGTCGGTTCGGCGGGTGGGAGAGCGGGTGGTTCATCCGGCCCGACGGTCGGACCGGCGTCCGCACCACCGGCCGCCGGGGACCCGCCGACGGAGTCGGGGTGCCGTCCGGCGTCGGTCGCGGCATGACCCGCGCCGGACTCCACCGCGTCGACCGCCCTGCCGGTGTCACCGACCGATGGACCCTCAGAACCGCTCGAGCTCGGCGTGCCGGGCTCGCCCCCACCTGGAACGACGTCGGGCGCCTGCTGCCCTGGCGGTCGCACGAGGCCGTCGGCGCCGTGGCCGACACCGCCAGGCCCGCTCGGCGCCGCACCGCCGGGCCCGCTCGTCGCCGCGCTCCCGTCGCCCAGGAACGCCGACGGACTGCTGCCCCCGGGCGCCGCCGTCCCACTCCCGGGCGTCGCGTCGGGGACCGCACCCGCGTCGGCGACGGCGTGGCCGGGTGTGCTGGTCGTCGGCGCCTCGGGGCCGCGCACCGGCGCCGGGGCGTCGGCCGCCGCACCCGCACCCACCGGCACCGGCTCGCGGACCGGCGCCGGCGAGCCCGACGGATCCGCGGCGCTGCCGGTCCCGGCAGGTCCGTCCCCCCGCACCGGCGAGGTCGTCGTCTGCGGGTCGCGCACCGGCGGCACGTCGGAGGTGCCGTCCACGCTCCGCACGACGTCGTCCACACCGCCCGTGCCTGCGACGTCGTCGAGCGCGGAGGAGAGGTCCGGGATCTCGATCCCGCGGCCGAGGTTCACCAGCCCCGTCGCGAGGTCGTCCAGGTGCGGCATCGCCGCCCGGGCGCCGCGGACCGTGAGGGCGACCGGGTCGGTGAAGTCGACGACCCTCGCGCCGGCCTGCAGCCAGCTCGACACCCGGGCGCCGTTGCCGGCGGCGGTCGCCGCGCCCTTGGTGCCCGACACCGCGGCGCCCGCAGGCACCAGGATCGTGGCGATGTTGAAGACCGCCCCACCGGCGGCCCGGGCCGGGTCGTCCCCCCAGGTGTCGTAGGCGATGAGCCCCTTGCCCAGCTCCAGCCAGGCGTTCCCTGCGTTGCCCCAGGACCACTCGCCCCCGGCATAGCCGATGAGGGAGCCCATCCCGACCCACGAGGTCTTCATCGTGTCCCAGGACCACCCGCTGCCGTCGATGCCGACGAGCATCCCCAGCCCGGTGACGGTGCCCCACAGGCCGTCCACGACGATGCCGTCCCAGACGAACCGCTTGACGCTCACGCCCGCGGACTTGGGGCAGTGGTCCTTGCGGGGGACCTCGCTGCCCCACGGGGCGTCCGCGTCCGTGGGGATCTCGGAGATGCCGTAGCCCAACGGGTCGTCCGCGCTCGTCGCCGCGCGCCACGCCGCGGCGCCGTAGAGCGCGCGGATCGCGTTGGCGCAGCGGCGCTCCGCCTCCCACAGCTGGACCTGGAGGCCGTTGACCTCGCGGACGAGGGCCGTGTTCTCGTCCACCAGCTCCTGCTTGTACTGCCACTCCGGGTCGCTGTTCGTCCGGCCGACGAAGCCCCACGCCCGACCGCGCACGCCGGCCAGCGCCGTCTTGATCGGCCGGATCTCCTCCGCGTACGCCCGCAGCGCCGACGCCACCTTCTCGACGTCGTCGCCGAACTCACGGGACTTCGACTCGACGGGGTTCATGGCGGTGAACAGCCGGGGCGCCTCCGGCGCCTCGTAGTGCCCGGACAACTGGCGCCACTGCGCCACCACGTCCGCACCGATGTCCCGCACCTCGACACCGCCGCGGGCGAGCTCGTCCGCAGCGGCGAGCACCGCGTCCGGGTCCAGTGCGGTCCCCGGGATCGCGGAGGGATCGATACGACTCATCGGATCTGGTGCCCCCCGCGCACGCTGCCGGTGCCGGCGACACCGGCCGCCGCCTGCTGGTGCTGCTGAGCCATCTGCAGGTCCCCCTCGACATAGGCCGTGGTCGCCGCGCCCGCCCCGTTGACCGAGGCGCGGATGCGGTTGCCGATGGCCTCCAACGTCGGCTTGTGGTGCTCGAAGAAGCCGACGAGCGCGTCGGCGATGATCGGGCAGTCGCCACTGCCCGCGATGGCCGCCTCCGCCTTCATCGGCAGCCCCTCCACGGCAGGGCTCAGCGTCTGCGCGACCGCACTGACGTTGAGCAGCACCTGCTCGACCCCCTCAGGGGTGATCCGCCACGCCGTCATCGGCTCAGCCGATCGCGTCGACCGCGGCCTGGGCCTTCTTCAGGGTGTCCTGGGCGGTCGCGTCGTTGCGCTCGAGCGACGCCCGCAGCGTCCGGATGATGGTGCGCACCTCGGTGGCCACGCGGTTCCAGCGCGCCTCCTTGGCGGCGTACTCCTCGGAGACACCGGTCGCGAGGTAGTCGGACATGGCCGCCTTGACGTCCCGGTCGCGCTGGTCGATCAGCGCCTCGAGACGGGACGCCACGGCGTTGAAGTTGTCCTGGGCGGACGTGGACGCGCCCAGGTCGAAGTCACGACGGTCGATGTTGTTGCCCGACATCTCAGCCCCCTCAGGCCTTCGCGGCGCCGAAGCGCGCCGCCTCGAAGGACGTCGCGCTCTCGGTCGCGCGCGTCTCGTCCGCCATCTGCTGGTCGCCCTCGACGTACGAGCGGTCCATGCCTCCGATGCCCGTCAGGACGGCGTTCAGCGCGCCGTTGAGGTCGACCGAGATCCGGTCGGTCTCCGCCTTGAACTTGTCGAACGCGGCGCGACCCGCGCCGTTGAACTTGCCCTGCAGCGGCTCGGCGGCGGCCGCCAGCTCGCGCACGAGCGCGCCGAGGTCCTCGGTCGAGGACGAGGTCTTCTTGGTCAACGTGGACAGGACGTCCGAACCCATCGCGAACTTCACGGGCTCCCCCTCTGCGGATTTTCCACGGCGCCCCGTCGGCGCCCGGGCGGCATCCTTGCAGACAGGCGCGAGATCCGCCCACCGAGCCGTCCGCCTTGTGGATGACCTTGGCGGGCGGGCCGAGCGGCCGCTCGACCGGGTGCCATACTCGGGCCCGCCGGACGACCCGGACGAGTCAGGGGAGAGATGAGCACCGTCCCACCGCACCCGCGCTACCCGGAGCCGCTGCCGTACGGCGGACAGCTCGACGTCGCCGCCGCCGCGCGAACGGCCGCACCGGAGGGCGCCGCGACGACAGCGCACCGCGCCCAGGTCGCCCCCTGGGGGAGCCGGGTCGCGGCCTACCTCGTCGACTGGCTGGTCACCCTGTCGCCCGGGCTCGTCGTCGGCCCGGTCGCGTTCCTCACCGCCGACCGCGGCACCGACATCTTCGGCGAGCCGACGATCATGACGACTCCGACCGGCGACTGGGCGATCCTGGCCGGCCTGGTCGTCGCCTCCGGCCTGTGGGTGTGGAACCGCTGGCTGCGCCAGGGCCGCACCGGCCGGTCGCTCGGCAAGCAGCTCCTGCGGACCCGGCTCGTCGACGCGCGCACCGGAGCCGTCACGGGCGTGGGCCGCGCCGCGGGCCGCGAGCTCGCCCACGTCCTGGACTGGCCGGCGTCGCTGGGCTACCTGTGGGCGATCTGGGACCCGCGCGGGCAGACCTTCGCCGACAAGGTCGTCACCACCGTCGTCGTCCGCGACCCGCGGAGCTGAGCGCACCCCGACGGCGCCGACGCGCTCGGCCGGACCTCAGCCGGCGAGTCAGCGCCAGGCTGGCACGTCAGCGCCAGGCCGGCACGCCAGCGCCAGGTCGGCACGTCTGCCAGGTCGGCACGCCAGCGCCAGCTCGGCATCCAGAACCCCCGACCTCGGGCAGACGTGCCGACCTCGCGGGACGGTGCCGCAGCCGGGCTGTGGACAACGCGTGGGCGAGCGACCTCGACCCCGACCGGCGCGAGCCGGACGTGGCTCCGGCCCGCGTGCGGGCCGTCCTGGAGCAGGCCCAGCACCCGCTCGTGGCCAGCCACCTCTCCGCTGCCCTGCTGCACGGGCTTCCCCTGACCCGGCTCCCCCGGCGGGTCCACGTCACACAGACCGTCCGTCCGCGCTCCCAGGCGGACTCGGACGTGCTGCGCCACACGGCACGACTGGCCGGGGACGAGGCGGACGAGATCGGCGGCCTCCGCGTGGGCGGGCCCGGCGGGTCAGGCGTCGAGGTGGCGCACCAGGTCCGCGGCGGCGCCCGTGTACGTCGCCGGGGTCATCACGGACAACCGCGCGGCGACGTCGTCGGGCAGGCCCAGGCCCGCCACGAAGGCCCGCAGGTCATCCCCCGTGATGCGACGGCCGCGCGTCAGCTCCTTGAGCCGCTCGTACGGCTGGTCCATGCCCGGCACGCCCGCGATCCCGGCGGCGCGCATCGCGGACTGCACCGCCTCCCCGAGGACCTCCCAGTTGGCGTCGAGGTCCCGCGCCATCGCGGCCGGGTCGGCGTCGAGGCCGGCGAGCCCGCGGCGCACGTTGTCGATCGCGAGCAGCGAGTGCCCGAACGCCGGGCCGATGTTGCGCTGGGTCGTGGAGTCGGTGAGGTCGCGCTGCAGGCGCGAGGTCACGAGCGTCGCGGACAGCGTGTCGAGCAGCGCGCAGGAGATCTCGAGGTTCGCCTCGGCGTTCTCGAACCGGATCGGGTTGACCTTGTGCGGCATGGTCGAGGAGCCGACCGTCCCCTGACCCCGGACCTGCGCGAAGTACCCCAGCGAGATGTACGTCCACACGTCCGTGGCGAGGTTGTGCAGCACGCGGTTGAACCGCGCGAGGTCGGCGTAGAGCTCGGCCTGCCAGTCGTGGGACTCGATCTGCGTGGTCAGCGGGTTCCACGTCAGCCCGAGGTGCTCCACGAACGCCCGCGACACGGCGACCCAGTCCGCGCCCGGCACCGCGGCGAGGTGCGCGCCGTAGGTCCCGGTCGCGCCGTTGATCTTGCCGAGGTACTCCGCGTTCTCGACGCGCCGCACCTGCCGCTGCAGCCGGTGGGCGAGGACGGCGAGCTCCTTGCCGAGCGTCGTCGGCGTCGCCGGCTGGCCGTGGGTGCGGGCGAGCATCGGCACCGCGGCGTGCTCGCGCGCCATCGCGGCCAGGTCGCCGACGACGCCGCGCGCCGCCGGCAGCCACACGTCCCGCACCGCGCCCTGGACCATGAGCGCGTAGGACAGGTTGTTGACGTCCTCGCTCGTGCAGGCGAAGTGGACGAGCTCGGCGACCTTCGGCAGGACGGTGTCCTGTCCGAGCAGGTCCGGCGCGGTCTCCAGGCGACGCTTGAGGAAGTACTCGACCGCCTTGACGTCGTGCACCGTCACGCGCTCGGTCTCGGCGAGCTCCGCGATCGCCTCCGCGTCGAACGTCCGCACGACGTCGCGCAGGTACTCCCGCTCCTCGCCGGCCAGCGTCGGGGCGCCCGGCACCACGTGGTGCGACGTGAGGTGGATGAGCCACTCGACCTCCACGTGCACGCGCGCCCGGTTGAGCGCGGCCTCCGACAGGTGGTCCACGAGCGGCGCGACGGCGGCGCGGTAGCGGCCGTCGAGCGGTCCCAGCGCGATGGCGGGGGTCGCGTCGGCGAGGCGCACGCGCTCGTCGCGGGACGTGGGCGCACCCGAGGCGCCGGTCCCCGCGTCGGTGGTCGCGGCGTCGTCGTCGGGGGTGGTCTCGGGCGAGGTCTGCGACATGGTGCCGATCCTCCCATCGGCGCGCCCGACGACGACGCCCCGTCCGCCCACCGACG
>NZ_CAMPHH010000101.1 GCF_946885855.1 uncultured Actinotalea sp.
GGGTGGGGCCAGATCAAGCCAGCACAGCGGGGCCAAGTCGGGTTGTCATTCTCACTCCTGGTTTGAGAGGCTCCACCAAACCCGGTGCGGATCACATGCAGCCAGTTGCGCAGGCAAGACTCGGAGATCCCGAAGTCCTTGGCGATCTGAGCGATCGGCGCCTCGCCCCGGCGGGCGACGGCCACGACGTCGTCGCGGAACTCCTTCGGATGAGGTCTGGGCACGGTGCACATCCTTCCAGCGGCGCCCTCCGGCACCACAGATCAGGTGTCACCTACTCGTGCAGCAGACCCGGGCGAGTGCCGCTGGGGTCCGGCGTCGACGCTGTCTCGCGCGCAGTCGAAGCGTCAAGGAGTCGGCTGCTTCTGGGGTCCAGGTTCGAGTGAAGAGCCGAGCCCACTCAGATGGTCCGCCACGGGCTCCGGAAGGCCGGCCGGGAGATCGAAGATTCGGAGCGACCGGCGTGCCAGCGACGAGGAACGGGGCTCCGCGCCGGGCTCACTTGAACCGTATCCCGGCTGCGGCGGTGGCGACGCGTTCACGTTGCGCCTGTTCGGCGGACCTTCGCGTGGCCGCCTCGAGAGATCGCTGAACTTCCTCGGAGGCTGCCCTCTCGGACACCCCGCGGAATCCTGCGGCCAGGTCGGCGGCAAGGCCTTGCCGCAACTGAGCGAGGTTGGTGTTCTTGATGAGGAGACGGCGGTCGGAGACCGCGAGGAGTACGTCTGGCCCGGCGTGCGGCAGCGAGCGCACGAACGCCGGGTCTTCGATCTCTTTTCGTTCGCGCTGGGTCACCTGGCGGGAGAAGACGACGGGGACCGTGTAGGTGGCAGGTTCCTCGGCGGTGCCAACGGTGTCGGGCAGCGCGGAGGCGAGCACCGAGGTCAGGTGCAGTGAGTCGTCCCGACTCGGTTCGGGCATGTCGGGACCGGATGCGTTGATGATCATGGGGATCGGATCCGATCGTTGTGGTGCGCAAGTGGGGGAACGCGCCCCGACGGTCCGGTGCCGGGGCTGTCGGTGGAGCACACCGAGGAAGCCCGCCGTGTGGTCGACCGCTGCTGTCAGGGCGCCGCGGACCGTCGGTCCGCCCCGGTGCGGTGCCGTAGCTGGGTGATGCGCACGGAGCCGACGACGAGGGCGATGAGTCCGACGCCGAGACCGGCGATCAGAAGGGTGAGGGCCAGTGGCGCGGAACCACGGAGGCCGAAGAAGGTGACCTCGACGGGCTCGGTGTTCTGGAGCATGAAGACCACCAGCAGGACGAGGACGACTGCGGCGACAACCAGTCCGACCCAGGTCGCCCCTGCGCGGGTGCGCCTCACCGGTGGGAGGCCGGGACCTCGGCCCTGGTCGCGGCGTAGGGCGGGTGCGCCGTTCCGTGGTTGGCGGACAGGCGGGATCGGTCCGGAGGAGTCGGATTTCTGAGCGGGCATGATGCCCCCCTCGGGAAGTGCCGGGACCGGGCCTTCGAAGGGAGGCCTTTTCGCCGGGACTGTCGCCATACTACGCCGGTCGGACGTGGCCGGCGCGGCGTCCCACGGGCCGCTGGGCGATGGGGCGTGATTCAGCCGGACCGCGGGGCTGCCACCGTAGTCTCGCAACCGGTGCCACACTGGACGTCGGCCCATATGGGTCCCGGGAGGGACGTCACCGATGGACACAGACGATCCCCGGGCGGACGCAGATGCCTCCGCCGAAGGGCGGAGAGCGAGCGCGGCGCGGCGCGACGCGCTCGCCGGGCTGCGTGACGCGTCGGCGTCGATCCGGGACGACGAGGGTGCTGGGGCGGACGCCCGAGCAACGGATCGGGCTCACGCGGCTCAGCAACGAGACGCGAGCGCGGTGGCGCGCGAGCGGGAGGCGGAGGACCGGGTTGGCCGGGGTCGGCGCGGTGACCGCGCGGCGGAGAAGCGGGATGCCGCTTCAGCGGCACGCGACTCGGCTGCCGCACGCGCGGACGAGAACCTGATCACCGCCCATGGTCCCGTCCCGATGTCGGTGGTCATGGGAGTGGTGCACCGCGCGCAGCGTTCCCGTGCCGCCGCGTCGTCCGACCGGAGGGCATCCGCGGAGGACCGGCGCGCGGCCAGCGAGGAACGCGCCCGTGCTGCTGCTCTGCAACGTGCGGCTCTGGAGGATCGTGCGGCGGCCGCCGCCGATCGCGCGGCTGCGCAGGAGGACGTGCTCACTTCGTCCGGACGCCGCGACTGTTCCCGTGATGACCGACGCGCTGCCGCGGAGGACCGTCGGATGGCGGCGCAGGACCGCCTTGAGTCTGTCGACGCGTTGAGCGCTGCAGCGATCGACTCGCTCACCGGTGCCCGCCTCCGGGGCCCGGGTCTGCTCGACCTCGAGCGAGAGGTGGCTCGGTGTGCACGAACGTCTGAGCCGCTGGCGATCGTCTACCTGGACGTGGACCGGCTCAAGGCAGTCAATGACGCCGGCGGGCACGCCGCAGGCGACGACCTGCTGCGCGCCGTGGCGCACGCGATACGAGCCGGCTCGCGCCCCTACGACCTGCTCGTACGCGTTGGGGGCGACGAATTCGTCTGCGCACTGCCCGGAATGACTGCCGAGGCGGCGGCGGTGCGGATGGCAGCCGTCAACCTCGAGCTCCGGGGAGGTCGCACGCACGGATCGGTCAGCGTCGGCATTGCCGCAGCCAGGCCGGACGACACCCTTGAGACCCTCTTGCTCCGCGCCGACGGCGCCCTGTATCACCAACGATCGAAGCACCTGCACGCGCCGTAGCGTGGCCGCAGCAGCGCACCACTTCACCACGTGCCGGAGGCCATCGGGTCAGCAGGCCAGCTTCTGCGGGCCAACCCGACGGGCCAGCCACAGTGCGTGCCGTCCTGGCGAGTGGGTGGTGAGGCAGATGTCGAAGGTGGTGGAGGACTAGGTCCGGGCTGAAGTCTCTGGTTCGGGCTGAAACCGGACGCGTCGCTGAAGGAGCAGTTCCGCAGCGGGTATCGCACGGTCACCACCACCGCGGTCAGGTAGCGCCGTCGTCAGCGACCGGGCCGTGAGCTGACCGGTTGGGGTTGCCGCCCACCGCGAAGTCTCGAACGGGAGATCGATCGGCCTCCCGTGGCAGAGAGCCGTCGAAAGAGGTGCCAGGACGGTGGGGTCTCGGCGTACAGTGAGGAGACGGGGCCGCTCTTCACCCGAGAGGCCTCCTCCACAGCCGAGCTGGTGAGGCCCGGTTGACGTCCGGACCGCAAGGTCCGCGCGGACCAGGCCGCCGCCCCTGAACAAGGCGGCGGCCTTCGCGGATCACGACATCCCTGAGTCGGACGCGGGTGAGCCTGGCTCCACAGTGGACGGCCCTCCATGTCGTCACCGAGTAGTCGTCCACCTCCGCGTGACCTCTCCCAACGGGATCACGAGGCTCTCGCGAGGAGCGACGCCGGTCGACGGTGCCGGGGGAACCGGCGTCCTGGGTCGGGGTCCGCCGCGTGATCGGCCGTGCCGTCTCCCGGGCGACGATCGCTGTCCGGGTTCCCGCCTGGCACCGGTGGACAGAAAATGGACACAAAGACGCCACGAGCGGGCTCGAGAAGAGTCAAAAGAAGTCGATACTTTCCAACCGCCACCGATGCCCGTCCGGACATCGGCCCTGCTCAGCGACGAGAGAAGACGAGGAAGCCCGCGAGACCTCGACCGCCGGTCTGCTCCGGAGCCCGCCCGGCCCCTTCAGGGGGTCAGGGGTTCGAGTCCCCTCAGCTCCACCGGAAGTACTGGTCAGAGGCCGCGTCGGGCTCCTTGCGAGGGGAACGACGTGGCCTCCTGACATTCGGTGGACACACGTTCGCCGGTCCCGGGCGGTCGCAGACGTCCCCACGCCGCGGGGCACATCTTCTGCTCCGGTGGCGCACACCTGTCGGTACGGACACCGAGACCAGGCCGGCCACCGCGCCGGCGACGATGACCCTCGCCGAGCTGCCCGCCTTCCTGGCGGTCGGCCCCCAGGCGCTGTACGACCTGCGGTCCAAGAGCCGAGCCCGCCCGGCTTCCGTGTCGGACGGCACCTGCGGTTCCGCGCCGCCGAGATCGAGGCGTGGCTCCGGGCCATGGAGGAGGCCGACGGGCGCCGGCACGCCCCGGGCGGACCACGGTGACCCGCGGGCGTCCCCGCACCCCGATCGGGACGTCCGGGCAGATCGCGCTCACCGACCTGGGCGGGCGGTACCGGGCGCTGATGCGCTCCGACAGCCGGCAGGACCATGGCAGGACCGACGCGTCCACCCGGCACTGGCGGACCCCGACTGTGCGGCGCAGGCCCTGCGGCGCCGCATCCGGCAGATGGGACCGGACCAGGCGCAGGTGACCGTCTTCTTCAACCGCGACGGCGAAAGTGATCTCCCTGCACGACCCGCGCCGGACGTTCCGGGGCCTTCCTCACGGAGGTCGGCCTGCGCAACTCCGGCACGAGCAGAATCAAGTGGCCGGTGATCCCGTCGGAGTGGGACACCAGCGATCAGCACCTCAGGTGCGCGCGTCTGTCCCCTGATCAGTCGGTGTCGACGTCGAAGGGGTCGGGTGCGTCATCGCCGGTGAGATGCCGGACGATTGCGGTGAAGCCGCGGGCGATGTGCATTGCTGTCGCCTCAGCCGCCTCGTTCGCGTCTCCCCGTCGCGCAGCCTCGAGGATCACGCGGTGCTCGTCGTCGGACTGTCCGGCGCGCTCCGGCGTCTGGAGCACCAGGTCCCACGGAAAGGCCGCCCACAGGGACGCGACCTGGTCCGACAGCGCCGGGAGTCCGCACCGGTCGTAGAAGTGGAAGTGGAAGGCTCGGTTCGCCTGACGCGCGCCGGGTGCGTCGCCCGCTGCGGCCGCAATCTCGACGGCGTGCAGCAAGTCGTCGGCTTGGCGTAGGTCGCGAGCGGAGAGGCGTGAGGTGGCACGCAGCATGGCGTAGGGCTCGACCAGGCGGCGCACGATGTAGATCGCCTTGATGCGGTCGAGATCGACCCCGGCGACGCGAGTCCCGCGATGGGGCTCGGACACCACGATGCCCTCCGCCTCGAGGGCGCGCAGCGCCTCCCGGACGGGAGTGATGCTGCTGCTGAACCGAGCCGCGAGCTCGTCCTGCGGCAAACGCGCCCCGCGCGGCAGTTCGCCGGAGAGGATGAGGCGCCGCAGCTCCTCGACGATGAGGTCGCGCTTGGTGGCAGCGGTCGTCTCGGTGGCCATCGTGGGCGCCCCTCCAGCTCGTCGACTCTCCGCCCGATCATGCATGATCTCGTCGATTCTTGCACGATCCGGGCCGGCGGGTCGGGTCGAGGCCCGCACTGTGACGGGGGCGGGATCACGAGAAGAGCCCGGCCTCCCGCAGCTTCTCGACGAGGTCCGGCTCGAATCCGGCCCGTGCCAGCACTGCCTCGGTGTGCTCGCCGACCTGCGGGATCGGGTCCATGCGGGGCTCGCGCCCCGCCACGGTCACCGGCGGGAGGATCGCCCGGAGCTCGCCGGCCGGAGAGCCCACGGTCCGCCAGCGGTCTCGCTCACGCAGCTGGGGGTGCTCGAGGACGTCCTCGACCCGACGCTGACGGGCGTGGGCGATGGAGGCGATCGTCAGCCGCTCCTCGAGCTCGGCCCCGCTCAGACCCCGCAGCACCTCCTCGATGACGTCGTCGAGGTCTTCCCGGTGCCGGACGCGACGGCTGGCCGTCGAGAAGCGGGGGTCGTCGGCGACCTCGGGCCGTCCCAGCACCTCGGAGCAGAACGAGGTCCACTCCCGCTCGTTCTGAATCGAGATGACGAGCTCGACCCCGTCGCCGGCTCGGTAGCTGCCGTACGGCGCGATCGCGGCGTGGCTCGTGCCGGTGCGCCTGGGCGCCTGCCCGCTGTAGGCCGCGTAGTAGAGCGGGTACCCCATCCACTCCACGAGGGAGTCGAAGAGGCTCACTTCGAGCGCAGTTCCCTGACCCGTCCGCTCGCGCTCGTACAGCGCGGTGAGGATGCCGCTGAAGGCGTACATGCCCGCGCCGATGTCCGCCGCGGGGATGCCGGCCTTCGCCGGGGCGTCGTCCGCACCCGTGACGGCGACGAGCCCGGCCTCGGACTGGATCAGCAGGTCGTAGGCCTTGGCGTCGCGGTACGGCCCGGAGGAGCCGTACCCGCTGATCGAGCAGGTGATGAGGCGTGGGTGGCGCGCCCGCAGCTCGGTCGCGCCGAGGCCGAGCCGGTCCGCAGCCGACGGTGCGAAGTTCTGGACGAACACGTCGGCCTCGCACAGCAGGGCGTCCATGACCCGTCCCGCCTCCGGGTGCTTGAGGTCCAGCGCGACGCTCTCCTTGGACCGGTTCAGCCAGACGAAGTGGCTCGACATGCCCAGCACGGTCTCGTCGTAGTGCCGCGCGAAGTCACCCACCGTCGGCCGCTCGATCTTGATGACGCGCGCGCCGAGGTCGGCGAGCTGACGGGTGGCGAACGGTGCGGCGACCGCCTGTTCGCAGGAGACGACCGTGATCCCGTCCAGGGGCAGGGCGTTCATCGCAGCCCTACCGCGACCGTCTTGGTCTGGGTGTAACCCAGCATGCCCTCGACCCCCTTCTCTCTCCCGTAGCCAGAGGCCTTCCACCCGCCGAAGGGGAGGTCGACGCCTCCCGCGGCCCCGTACGTGTTGACGAAGACCTGCCCGGCCACCAGGTCCTGAGCGAGCCGGTGAGCGCGGGCGACGTCTCGGGTCCACACCGCCGCGACCAGGCCGTACTCCGTGCCGTTCGCCAGCTCCACCGCCTCGCGATCCCCGTCGAACGGGGTGATCCCGAGCACCGGGCCGAAGACTTCCTCCTGGGCGATCGGCAGCTGCGGGTCGACCTGGTCCAGGAGCGTCGGGCGGTAGTAGAAGCCGCCGCCCAGCCCCTCGTCCTGCGGCACATGGCCACCGGTCACCACCCGTACGTGCGGGCGCGCCGCCTCGACCATGGCAGCGATGCGATCACGCTGCCGCCGGTTGATGACGGCGCCCAGGTCGGCGTCGGCCATGCCGGGTGCGACCACCATGGCGTCGAAAGCGGTCCTGATCCGGTCGACGACCTCGGCGTGGACCGACCGCTCGACCAGCACGCGAGACCCTGCGGAGCAGGTCTGCCCGGCGTTCTGGACGATGGCGTTGACGATCAGCGGCACCGCGTGATCAAGATCGGCGTCCGCGAACACGAGGTTGGGGCTCTTCCCTCCGAGCTCGAGGACGACGGGACGGACGTTGGCCGCCGCGGCCGTCGCGATGGCCGTCCCCACGGGACGGGACCCGGTGAACGAGATGTGGTCGACGTCCCGGTGGCCGACGAGAGCGGCCCCGGCCTCAGGTCCCAGGCCCGTGACGACGTTGAGCATGCCGGGCTCCAGGCCCGCCTCGAGAGCCAGACGCGCGATCTCCACGGCCGTGACGGGCGTGTCCTCGGCGGGCTTGAGCACGGTGCAGTTGCCCGCCGCCAGCGCCGGAGCCAAGGTGCGCGCGGTCATCTGCAGGGGGTAGTTCCACGGGGTGACGTGCGCCGTCACCCCGAACGGCTCGCGCACGGTGAACGCGACGAGCCCGTCAGCCTGCGGGAGGGTCTCCCCGTGCAGCGTGCGCAGCGCCGCAGCGTAGAACTCGAAGTACCGGGCGGTGGCCGCGACGTCCGCCCGCGCCTGGCGCAGCGGTTTGCCCACGTCCCGGCACTCGAGCTCGGCGAGTCGCTCCCCGTCCCGGCGCACGAGGCGGGCGAGCTCGGCGAGGACGCCGCTGCGCCACTCCGGTCCGTTCTTGCGGGTCCGCCGAAAGGCGGCGCGGGCCGCGTCGACCGCGAGATCCACCTCCGCCGGACCGCCGCGGCTGACCTCGGCGAGCGCCTCTCCGGTCGATGGGTCGAGGTCGACGAAGCGGTCCGCCGTGAGGACGTCCTTGCCGTCGATGATGCAGGGAATGGGCTCCACGCTGGCCTCCATGTTCGCGTTCGCAGGGGTGGACCGGGCATCGGTCGGGCAGGGCGGCAGCGTCTAGACGCTGCGTCCGCCGTCGACCGGCAGGACGACCCCGGTGATGAACGCGGCGGCGTCGGAGGCGAGGAACGCCGTGGCCTCCGCGACGTCCGACGGTTCGGCCAGCCGGCCCAGGGGGATGCCTGCGATGAACCGCTCCCGGGCCGCGTCGGGGTCGTCCGACCCGAGAAAGCGCGCGAGCATGGGCGTGTTCGTGGCGACGGGGGCGAGGGCGTTGACGCGGATCCGGTCAGGTGCGAGCTCCAGGGCGAGCGTGCGGGCGAGGTGGTTCACCGCGGCCTTGCTCGAGGCGTAGGCGGCGAACCCGGGGCGGGCACGCTCGCCCATGACGGACCCCACGATGACGACGGAGCCGCCCCCCGCCCGTCGCAGCGCCGGCGCGGCTGCCGTGACGGAGAGCCAGACGCCCTTGACGTTGACCGCGAAGGTCCGGTCGAACTCGTCCTCGGTGAGTTGGGTGAACGGCGTCGGGGTGCCGGCAACTCCCGCGTTGCAGGACAGGATGTCCAGGCGTCCGAACGCCTCCTCGGCGGCCGCGACCATGGCGAGGGTGTCCTCGGCGGACGTCACGTCCGCGCGGACGGGGACCGCCCGGCCGCCGGACGCCACAATCTCCCCGGCCACGGCTTCGGCGCCGTCGCCGTTGCGGTCCGCGACGACGACCCGCACGCCGTCCGCCACGAGCCGGATCGCGACCTGGCGACCGATGCCGCTCCCACCGCCGGTGACGACGGCGACCGGCCCGGAGCCGTCGTCCTCAAGGCTCGGACGGGTGCGCTGGACGTGCTCGGGAGTCCTCACGGGTGGACCTCTCGGGGAAGGGAGACGACACTGTCGGGTATAGAATGCCTTTCCGAGCAAGTCGTGCACAACTGCTAAGGATTATGCATGATCGGGCCAGCGGCGGTCGGTACACCTGTGGCAGCAGCGCGCGCGTTCCTCTTCGTCCCCGGAGTGCGTCCCGACCGCTTCGCACGGGCCGCCGGCTCTGGAGGCCACCCTGTGCTCGACCTCGAGGACGCCGTGACGCCTGCGGACAAGGCCGCAGCGCGCGAGGCCGTCGGAACCTGGCTCCGCGGCGGCAACGTGGCGGCGGTGCGGGTGAACGCCCGCGGGACCGAGTGGTTCGAGGACGATGTCCGCGCGGTCGCGTCCCACGCGAGCGCCGTCGTCCTGCCGAAGACGGACTGCGCGGAGGACGTCGCCGCGGTGCACCGTGCCGCCGGCCGGGAGGTCCCGGTCATGCCCCTGGTCGAGACCCCCCAGGGCGTGCTCCGTGCCGCCGAGATCGCCGGGGCACGCGGCGTGGTGCGCCTTGCGCTCGGCCACCTCGACCTGGCCGTGACGCTCGGCGTGGATCCCCGTAGTCAGGACGCGCTCCTGCTCACCCGCTCAACCCTCGTCCTCGCCTCGGCAGCCGCCGGTCTCCCGGGCCCCGTCGACGGGGTGACCCCGGAGGTCCGGGACACCGCGCGCGTCCGGGAGGACACGGCGCACGCGCGCGAACTCGGTCTGACCGCGCGCCTGTGCATCCATCCGGACCAGGTGGTCCTCGTCGACGAGGGCCTGCGCCCCGCACCGGAGGAGATCGCCTGGGCGCGGTCCGTCCTCGGGGCGATCGGTGACGGCGGCGACGCGGTCGCCGTCGTCGACGGCCGCATGGTCGACGCGCCCGTGGTGGCCCGTGCCCGCCGAGTCCTCGCCGCGGACGACCCCGTCGCACCAGGAGGCCCCCATGACTGAGCCGTCCGACCCGACCTGGACGCCACTGCTGCCGCTGGGTCCCGACACGACGCGGTACCGCGCGCTCGACCTCGAGCCCCCGACGGTGGTCGAGGCCGCGGGACGGACCTTCCTCGAGGTCGCGCCCGACACGCTCGTCCGGCTGACGGCGACCGCTTTCGCGGAGATCTCCCACCACCTGCGTGCTGACCACCTCGCGCAGCTTCGCGCCATCGTCGACGACCCCGAGGCGAGCCCCAACGACCGGTTCGTGGCGACGGACCTCCTGCGTAACGCCGTCGTCGCGTCCGCGGGTGTCCTGCCGATGTGCCAGGACACCGGCACGGCAACGGTCTACGCGCGCCGTGGCCGGTTCGTCCTCACGGACGGACGGGACGCGGAGCACCTGTCCCGCGGTGTCGCCGAGGCGTACCGGACGCTCAACCTCCGGTACTCCCAGCTCGCCCCGCTGACCATGTACGAGGAGCGGAACACCGGGACCAACCTGCCGGCGCAGATCGAGATCCACGCCGACGGGGACGACACCTACGAGCTCCTCTACCTCGCCAAGGGCGGCGGCAGCGCCAACAAGACGTTCCTCTATCAGGAGACGAGGGCGGTCCTGGAGCCGGACCGCCTGCTGCGCTTCCTCGGTGAGAAGATCGCGGGCCTCGGCACGGCGGCCTGCCCGCCCTACCACCTCGCCGTCGTCATCGGCGGTCCCTCCGCGGACTTCACGGTCAAGACCGCCAAGCTCGCCTCCGCACGCTACCTGGACGCGCTGGCGAGGACCGGCTCGCCGTCGGGCCATGGGTTCCGGGACCTCGTGCTCGAGGAGCAGGTGCTCGCCCTGACCCGCGAGATGGGGTTCGGCGCGCAGTTCGGCGGCAAGTACTTCTGCCACGACGTCCGGGTGGTTCGTCTGCCACGCCACGGGGGCTCCTTCCCCATCGCCCTGGCCGTGTCCTGCAGCGCCGACCGTCAGGCTCGCGCGCGGATCACCCGGGACGGGGTGTGGCTGGAGGAGCTCGAGCACGACCCCGGGCGCTTCCTGCCGGACGTTGACGAGCGGACGCTCGACGGCCCCGCTGTTCCGGTCGACCTGGATGCGCCGATGTCCCTGATCCGCGAGCAGCTGCACGGCCACCCGGTCGGGACCCGGCTCTCGCTGACCGGCACGCTGGTGGTCGCCCGGGACATCGCGCACGCCCGCTTCCGCCGGCTGCTCGAGGAGGGCCGCTCGCTCCCCGGCTACCTGCGAGACCACCCCGTGTACTACGCGGGTCCGGCGAAGACGCCCGAGGGAATGCCGTCGGGCTCCTTCGGGCCGACGACGGCGGGCCGGATGGACCAGTACGTGGAGGAGCTGCAGGCGGCCGGCGGGTCCCTGGTCATGCTCGCCAAAGGCAACCGGGCGCCCCAGGTGGCTCGCAGCTGCCGGACCCACGGCGGCTTCTACCTCGGCACGGTGGGCGGGCCGGCCGCGCGGCTCGCGCAGGACTGCATCCGCTCGGTGCAGGTCCTCGACATG
>NZ_CAMPHH010000102.1 GCF_946885855.1 uncultured Actinotalea sp.
TCGTCAGCAAGAGTCAGGCCGCCTGGAGGCGATGGACAGTCTCACAGTCCCCGGCCGAGGCGACCTGACCCATCGAGCCCAGGAGGTCGTGACGGCGCAGCTCGGCGAGGAACTTCCTTGATCGAAATTGCGATCCTCGGTCCGAGTGGACCACGCAGCCGGCCACGTCACCGCCACGTCGGGCGACCGCCGAAGCCAGGGCATCGACCGCGATGGCACGTCCCGCCGAAGCTGTCCGCGCGGGCGCGGGTGTTCGCGACCGGGCAGGGCCGCAAGACCGACGCCACCGACGCGCACTCCATCGCCTTGGTCGGGACCCGCATGACCGGCCTGCGCCCGGTGATCGACGACGAGCAGCTCGCGGTGCTGCGCACCCTGGTCGTCCGGCGCCGGGCGCTGGGTGAGGAGCACACCCGGATGGTGTCCCAGCTGCACCACCTGCTGCTCGAGCTCGTCCCGGGCGGGGCCAAGCAGTTCCTGTCCGCGGCGCAGGCCAAGCAGATCCTTGCCGGGATCCGCCCCGCGGGACGCCGCGGGGAAGGTCCCTCGCCGGGTCGCCGCCGAGCTCGTCGGTGACCTGGAGCGGACCTACGAGCGCAAGAAGGCCGCGGACAAGGAGCTGCGTGAGCTGGTCCGGGGAACGGGCACAGGGCTGCTGGACCTGAACGGCATCGGACCGTCCGGCGCCGCGCGGCTGCTGGTCGAGATGGGGTACATCACCCGGTTCCCGAACCGGGCCCACTTAGCGTCCTGGACCGGGACCGCATTCATCGACGCGTCCTCCATCGTCTACCGCACCATGCTTGACGACGCCGTCACGACCGAAGGGACGGGCCCGGGAGGACACCGGGGAACGACTGCCTACTCCAGCGCGGCCGGCTCACATCCCCACACCGACACTTCGGACCAGTCACTTCCCGGACCCGCCCACTGAGCCTACGACCGCCCCCCCACCGCGTCTTGACACAGAGGGGAGCCATGAGCGCGCGCGGGTGGCGGCGCCAACTTGCACGTGACGAGCTAGAAGCGCATCGGGAGGGCTGCTATCGCCGGGGCCGGGTCGATCCGGAGCCCGGCAGGTGTCTCGACGTCGAAGCGCTCCTCGCCGTAGCGCAGCTTGGCCCGCTCGATTCCCTCTCGGAGGAAGCCGGCCGCGGTCGCCACTCGGCATGAAGCTGGGTTGTTGAGCCGGTGCCCGAGTTCCAGGCGGCAGCCACTGGCACCTCGCGCAGCCGACCAGGGACCGGGCCCGAGCCGGGACCTGGACTGCGGACTCGCTGAACGTCCCCCGCGCGCAGAGTGCCTCGACGCAGAAGCAGCGCCGCTTGCCCAGACCACCCGCAGCGGGCCGCCCGTCGGGACGTCCCGTACCCTCTGCCGGCGCCCGGAGTGCACCCGCACCGAGATCACCCCGCAGGCCGGGCACCCCGGCGGCGCCGTGCTCTCGACGACGACCTGTCGCTGCCCGTCGGGCAGCTCAAGCGCGTCGATCACGCTAGTCGGGCAGATTGAAGGTGGTGCTCGCAGCATCACGCTGCGAGCCCGTAGGTTCGAACTCGGCTCGTGGTCCTCTGGTCATGGGACGTCTCGACAACACCCATTCCAGCAGGCCGCGAGCCTTTTACGTCCCAATGCCGCGACCCGGCTCCATTCACCGCGAACCACGAAGAACCACCTATCGCCCATCCCGCCGCCGCTGCCGCCAGGCGATCGTGAGGTGAACCAGCCCGGCGGCGACGCCAATGTAGGCCATGAGCACGATGAACCCTCCGCCGATGTTTGGACCGCCCCATCGCTCCGGGAACAACTCTGCTGCTGTGTAGCAGACGATAAGAGTGACAAGGCTTGGGATGAGGATCCACAGGGCTCTGCTTTTCGCTCTTGCCACGGAGATTCCCTTCAACAATCCTTACGGACCTTCGGATCTGAAGTCAATGAGGCGTGAACCGGGTTCGCGCAGGACTCTACCGGATGGCACCAGCTTCACATTACGCTGCGACGACGGCAGCCCAGTAGATTGCCGCGGTGTTGTAGCACCCGTTGCGATTAGGGTCCAGAATGTGCTGATAAGCGTACGAGCAGTTGATCATCATGTGGTTGTAACGACGGGCTGGTCCGGCTTGAGGAGCTGGTCGCGATGCGTGACGAGGCCCGAGGCGCTGTCGTGAGGCTCGAGGAGGAGGTGGGCGTCGTCGTCGCCCACCTGCGGGTCGACGAGGTCAGCTGGGCGCAGATCGGGCGGGTGCTGGGCGTCACTCGGCAGGGTGCCCGGCAGCGCTACGGCGTGCCGAACGGTTCCCACAGGACCGATCGAGTCCCGCGTCGTCCACGGTCACTCGACGGATGAGCCACATGTTCTCGCTTCGTCGCGCACACCTGGTGTCAGGAGGCGAGGAGCGAAGGTGGTGACGGGATGACCGAGTACGTGACTTTCAGCCCTGAGGAGGTCGCCAAGGCGCTCAACACGTCGGTGTGGTGGGTGCGCGAGCAGGCGCGGCGTGGACGGATCCCGCACCTGCGCATGGGGAAGGGCAGGATCCGGTTGCTGCCCGAGCACGTCGACGCCCTCGTCGCGCTGTGCACCGTCGAGAGCGCTGCCCCCGACAGCGCTCCGCCGGCTGCTGCATCAGCCGACCTCACGGCGCTGGCGCCGACGGCCAAGTCGCTGCGGGCGCACCGCCGCCGGCCACACGTCACCGGCGACGGCCAGCTGTTCTGACGTTCGCCTGCCGCTCGTGTCCGGACCTCACGTCACGTCGAGAGGATGCGGAGCGTGTCCTGTCCGCGCCGGCGCGCGTCGTCGGGTAGCAGGAGCCACGCGTCATCAAACGGATCGTTGAGCGCGTCGCGAAGGTGACGCAGCCGCTTGCGATCAGATCCTCGCAGGCGGGCCAACTCGTGCCGATGGTCGGTGATCAGGGACGCGAGCAGCGCAGCGTCGCGCAGGTGCCGGCTCCGGTCCCTGGTATCCGCCATGTGCGCAGCACCCTTGAGGATCAGCGCGCCGAGCCGGTCGGGCACCATCACCTCCGTCGTGACGCCGTCCTGGTCGATGGCCACCACCTGAGCCCGTGACAGGGCCTGTGCGCCGCCGTCTGCGGCCATGACGGGGTGCCGGTGCAAGCGGGGTTGCGAGTGCTTCGGCAGATGATCGGCGACGAGAATGTCGACGACCTCCTGGTCACGGCGCAGGCGATGCACCGGGGAGTCCGGCCATCCGGGCTCGACCACCACGAACCCTCGTCCTGTCAGCACGCCGGCGATGGCCGCGACGCTGACCCCGGCCGCCATGACATCGATCAGGGCGTCGACATCATGCGTCGGCCGCACCTCGACGACGCCGGCGGCGCGGGCGTGGAGCTGCACCATCAGTCCACCGACGAGCACCCACGACCGGGCGGGCAGCGCGCCAGCGAGCTCGATGACGAGCGGCCATGGTGGCGTCCAGCCTCCCGGTGGTGCGGCCACCCGAACGGCCGTCATCGCAGCAGGCCCTCGAGCACGCGAAGGCCGGCGGCGCGCTCCCTGGCCTCGAGCGACTCCGCGAGGTCGGCGGCGACGACCGCCGTCGGCATCTCGGTCACGTCCTTCAGGCCGAGGGAGAGCAGTGGCGCGGCGCGGAGGGTCACATTGCCGTGCGCGTCATCGGCCAGGTGGAACCTGCGGACGAGGCCGCTGAGGGCGCCGTCGTCGCAGTACCCGTCGATGCGCGTGATGTCGCGCTCCATCCCGAAGGTCGACGGCGTCATCGCGCTGGGTCCGGTGCGAACCACAGCAGCGGCCAGTTCCTCGAGGAACGACTCGCTGGCGCGGAAGTGGTGGACGACGGCACGACGGCGGGTGGCGTGCAGGAGTGCCTCGGTGTCCAGCGAGACGAGGCGGTCGGCCAGGCGGCTCGCGGTGCGGCGGTCGAGCCACTCCTGCTCAAGGCCCGAGAGCCGCCACAGTGCCGCCCACGCCGTGGTGACGGACCACGGGCGACCGCGGGACGGGCGGGTCCGCGCCATCGCGTTGATGGTGAGGGCGTCGACCATCCAGGCGTTGCCGGCTGTGCGGTTGGCGGCGAGCTCTCCGGTAGCGATCATGCGTTGAACCTGACGCTGTGAGACGTGCAGCCGGTCGGCCGCCTCCGCCGTCGTCATCCGCTTCATCCATAAATAGTCGTGCAGCCGACCCAATATGTCCACCATCAGTGGACGATCTGTCACCGACCAGCGGTCAGCCCGGGGAAGTCCTGCCAGGGGTGGTCAGCAAGCCGCCCAGCGCCCTGCCCGCGGCATCCGCCGCGGCGCGCTGCTGATCCGGTAGGAGGTGCGCGTAGGTCTCGGTCGTCGTGGTGATCGACTCGTGCCCCAGTCGGCGCTGCAGGACGAACAGGTCTGTGCCGGCGGCGATCATCCACGAGGCGTGGGTGTGCCGGAGGTCGTGCACGCGCGGGCGCTTCGTCAGGCGCGGTGCGTCGGGGTCGGGGGAGCCGTCGGCTCGGCGCGGGTCGCAGGCGGCGTCAAGCGCCGGGGTCCACGTCGTCGTCCAGAAGCGGGACGACGAGAGCTGCGACCCGACGGTGTTGGTGAACAGCCGCTCGTCGGGCGACTTGCCGGCCACCAGCGGCAGCAGCACGTCGACTAGGTCGTCTGGCAGCGACACCGTCCGCCGTGCCCGCTTGGTCTTGGGTGGCCCGACGTACCAGCGCCGGTCGGCGTCGCGCTTCCAGGCCTTCGTCACGCGGATGGTCGCCGGCCGCGCCGACAGGTCGACGTCGCCGCCCGTCAGGGCCGTCGCCTCGCCCCACCGCAGTCCGGTCGCCACGAGCGTGAGCACGAGCGGCTGATAGTGCGCCGACACCTTCGAGAGCAGCAGCGCGAATTCGTCGCGCGTGAGCACCGTCATCTCGTCCCGTGTCGCTACGGACTTCGGCAGCTCGACGCCCACGCACGGGTTGTCGGTCCGGTAGCCGAGCCGCACGGCGGTCGTCATCGCCGCGGACAGCAGCCCGTGCACGTTGGCGATCGTCTTGGGGGAGAGGCCCTTCTCCGCCATCGCCCGGACCCACCCGGCCACGTGCCGGTAGGTGATGGCCGAGACGGGGAACGACCCAAGCACGGGTGCGATGTGCGTCCGCAGCTGCCCGCGGTAGTGCGACCGGGTATCCGCACCCACGCCGGTGAGCAGGTCGATGTGCTCGGTGATCGCCGCCTCGACCGTCGGCCCGGGCTTGCGCACCGCCTCGGCGATCCGGGCGGCCTCGTCGGCCCGTCCGCCGGCGGCCTCGATGAGCTCCTTGGCGACCCGCGCGTCGCGTTCGTCGTCGTAGGTCAGCGACGTCTGGCGACCCGCGTCCGGATCGCGCCACAGCACCGCGAACGATCGCGTCCCGTCGGAGCGACGTCGCTCCCGAAGGCTGGCCACGGACACAAAAATAGCCACCCGTGTCAACGGATGGCTATCTCTGTGTCAACATGACTTGCATTTTCGCAGGTCAGAGGGGTGGAGGTGGCGGGAATCGAACCCGCGTCCGACGGCAGTGAAACAGGGCTTCTCCGGGTGCAGTCTGCTGATGATTTTCTCGGCCCCAGCGATCACGCAGACATGTCGCTGATGGGCTCAGTCATCTGAGTGTCGCGGCAACCCCGATGACGAGGGCTGCAGCCAGTGGCTCCCTAGATGACGCCAGGAACTGAGACGGAAGCTAGCTCAGGCTGACGGACTTCGGGACTCGCTCAGGCGGCGAGGGCGAAGTCGGTGCGCTTGGAATCGGCACCTATTGGTTTGCATGGAGCGTTGACGAGATGACCATGCATCCTCGACCCGCTTCCCCTGGATCGACGACCGTCGTCGAAACCGATCACCCCCTGTGCAGTTGTCAACCACCCGCCCCGGCCGAGGCCGCGGCGAGCAGGTCCATCGTAGGCGAGAACCTCGAGCCGGTCACCGGTATTCCAGGCAGCGACCGGCCGGGCCGCGCGGCGGGCGACGTCAGCCGCGCGCCGCCACGGCGGACGACAGCTGGGCGACGACCTCGTCCAGGCCCCAGGGCAGGGACAGGGCCGTCGGCGGGGAGACCGAGGCGATGAACTCGGCGCCGACGAGCGAGGCGACCGCGCCTTGCTCGACCTGCGGCATCACCTGCGCGTACGGCTGGGAGAGGAAGGTGTCGACCTCGTCCTGCGTCGTGCCGTAGGCGACGAGCACGTCGCTCGTCAGCTCGTCGAGCCGCTCCGCGCTGAGGGTGAAGAAGAACGGCGACTCCTCGGTGTCGAGCTCGTCGACCGCCGGCGCGTTGGTGAAGCCGAGGTCGAGCATGAACTCCACGCGGGGGTCCTCGTCCGCGTAGACGTAGACGGTGCCGCCGGTCTCCCACACGGTGGCGAGGGTGAGCCCTGCGAACTCCGGGTGTGCCTCGCGCTGCGCGGCCAGCTCCGCATCGATGTCCGCCAGCACCTGCCGCGCCTCGTCCGCGAGCCCGAGCGCCTGGCCCGTGATCGCCACCACGTCGCGCCACGGCGTGGCCCACGGCTGGTCGGGGTAGGCGACCACGGGGGCGATCTCGGAGAGGGTGTCGTACTGCTCCTGGGTGATCCCGGAGTAGTGGGCCAGGATGACGTCGGGCTGCGCCGCGGCGATCTCCTCGAAGGGCACGTCCTCACCCGTGTCCGACAGCACCGTCGGGATCCCCTCGCCGGCGGCCTCCAGGGTCTCGCGGATCCACGGCAAGACGCCCTGCTCGTCCCCGCCGTACGCCTGGAAGGGGATAGCGACGGGGGTGACGCCGAGGGCGATCGCCGCGTCGGCCGTGCCCCAGCCCCAGGTGACGACGCGCTCCGGCCGCTCCGGGATCGTCGTCTCGCCGAGGGCGTGCTCGATCGTCATCGGGAAGGCGCCGTCGGCCGCCGCGGCTCCGGCGTCCGCCTCGGACGCTGGGGTCTCCTCGGCACCGCCCGCGCAGGCGGCGAGCGCGAGGGTGGCGATGACGGCGGCGACGGCGGCACGCAGGCGTCGAGATGCGATCACAGGGTGGCTCCTGGCACGGCGAGGTGGCGGATATGCGGTCGATACAAAGGGAAGGCTAACCTCACCGGGCACGGTGCTGCGAGCGGGTGATCTCGGTCACGCCGGCGACGGCCGCGGCAGGATCACCGGCCGCCCGGTGTCCGGGTCGCGCAGCAGGCGCGGCCGGACGCCGAACGCGCGGCGGACGACGTCCTCGGTCAGGGTCGCGCCGGGCTCGCCCTCGGCCACGACGCGCCCGCCCGCCATGACGACGACCGCGTCGGCGTACCGCGCGGCGAGCGTGAGGTCGTGCATGACGACGACGACGGTGCGGCCGCCCGTCACCTCCGCCCGGAGCACGTCGAGCACCTCGACCTGGTGCGCCACGTCCAGCGCGCTCGTCGGCTCGTCGAGCAGGAGGATGTCCGGCTGCTGGGCCAGCGCCATCGCGATCCACACGCGTTGGCGCTGGCCCCCGCTGAGCTCCTCCACCCGCCGGCCGGCGAGTTCGGCCGTGTCCGTCGCCGCCAGCGCCTGGGCCACGACGTCGTCGTCGTCGCTGCGGTGGCCTCGGAAGAAGGACTGGTGGGGGTAGCGTCCGTGCGCGACCAGGTCGCCGACCCGGATGCCGTCGGGCGCGACGGGGGACTGCGGCAGCACCCCGACGGTGCGCGCGACCCGACGGCTCGCCAGCCGGGCGAGGTCCTCGCCGTCGAGCGTCACCCGGCCGGCCATCGGCGCCAGCAGGCGGGCGAGGCCGCGCACGAGCGTCGACTTGCCGCTGGCGTTGGCCCCGACGAGCACGGTGAGCGCGGCCGGGCGGACGGCGAGGTCGACGTCGTGGACGATCGGCGCACCCGCGTAGCCGAGGGTCAGGCCCTCGGCACGCAGGCGCGGCTCCGGGCTGCCGCCCGGGCGCGGCGGACGGGCGGGCACGCCGGGGCGCGGGGACGAGTCGGTCATGCGGGGACCTCCGTGCGGCGCTGACCGCGGACGAGGAGCCAGACGAGGAAGGGCGCTCCGACCGCCCCGGTGACCAAGCCGACCGGAGGCTGGAGGCTGCCGGGCAGCCCGTGCTGCGCCACGAGGTCGGCGGCCGCGACGACCGTGGCCCCGACGAGTGCCGCGGTGCCGAGCGCCGGACCGCCCCCGCGCAGGCGCCGGGCGATCGGACCGGACACGAAGGCGACGAACGCGACGGGTCCTGCGACAGCGACGGCCACGGCGGCCAGCACGCTGGACAGGACGATCGCCCCGACACGGGTCCGCACCGGCGGGGCGCCGATCGCGCGCGCGGTGTCGTCGTCGAGCCCGACGGCGCGCAGGGGGCGCCGGGCCAGGAGCAGGGCGAGGACGACTGCGCCGACGACGGCGCCCACCCGGCCCACGTCCGTCCACGGCGCGGTCCCGACGCTCCCGACGAGCCAGAAGTACGCCGACCGGGCCTCGGTCAGGGTGGCGCGGGTCAGGGCGTAGCCGAGCACCCCCTGGGCGAGGAAGGCCACGGCGACGCCCACGACGACGAACCGGGTGCCGGCCATGCCGCGTCCGCTGAGCCCGAACACCAGCGCTGCGGCGCCGAGCGCACCGACGAGCGCCGCGAGCCCGACGGTGGTCCCGGTGAGCCCCGCCCCGATCGCGAGCACACCCGCCGCGCTCGCCCCGCCGGTGAGTCCCACGATGTCCGGGCTCGCGAGGGGGTTGCGCACGACGGCCTGCAGGAGGGCGCCGGAGAGCCCGAGGGCGGCACCGACCACGAGGCCCAGGGCGAGGCGGGGCAGCCGCAGGCCGGTCACGATGAACCGGCTGCCGGGGTCGGTGCCGAGCAGGCCGCCCACGACCTCGCCGGGGGAGAGCGGCACCGCGCCGAGCGCGAGAGCGAGGACGCCCACGGTCACGAGGCCGCCGACGAGCGCCCCGGCGACGACGGCGCCGCGGGTCCGGTGGCGGCGACGGAGCGCCGCGAGCGACGCGAGCGGCACGGTCACAGCGCGACCCGCCGCGACCGGACGAGCGCGATGAGCAGGGGCGCGCCGAGGGCGGCCACGACGACGCCGGCCTCCAGCTCGCCCGGCGGTGTGACGACCCGGCCGAGCACGTCGGCGAGCAGCAGCAGCGCGGCGCCGGCGACCGCGGCCAGCGGCAGGAGCCGCAGGTGCCCGGTCCCGGCGACGGCCCGCGCCGCGTGGGCGCCGACGAGGCCGACGAACACGAGCGGCCCCGCCAGCGCGGTCGCGGCGCCGCAGAGCAGCACGATCGCCGCCATCGCCGCGGCCCGCGTCGGCGCGAGGCGGAAGCCGAGGCTCCGCGCGACGTCGTCGCCGAGGGAGAGGGCGTCCAGCGCGCGGGCGAGCAGGAGAGCGGTCAGCGCACCGGCCGCGAGCAGGGGTGCGAGGGCGGCGGCCGTCTCCAGGCCGCGCCCGGTGAGGGCGCCGACCGTCCAGAACCGATACCTGTCCAGGGCTTCGGGGTCCCCGAGGAGCACCATCGTCGTCAGGGACGTCAGGCCCGCCGTCACGGCGGCGCCCGCCACGACGAGCAGCGCCGGGGAGCTGCCGGTGCGCGCCGAGACCGCGACGACGGCGATGAGCGCAGCGGCCGCCAGCGCACCGGCGAGCGCGAGGGCCGCGAGGCCGAGCGGAGACGTCACGCCGACGACAGCCAGGCCGAGCACGACGGCCAGCGCCGCGCCCGCGCTGACGCCCAGCAGGCCCGGGTCCGCCACCGGGTTGCGCGTGACACCCTGCATCACGACCCCGGCGAGCCCGAGCGCAGCACCCGCGAGGATGCCGAGCACCGTCCGGGGGACGCGCAGCTCCCGCACGACGACGACGTCCGTCGCGCCGGACGTGCCGAGGGACGCCGGGTCGACGAGGGCCGCCCAGACCGTCGCGGCCCCCGTCGGGCGCGCCCCGACCGCCAGGCTCAGGGCGGTGACCCCCGCGAGGGCGAAGACAAGGACGGCACCGGCGAGCGCGGGACGCCGTCGGCGGCTCACCGTCGCCGCAGCGGCGGGTCGGCGGGTGCCGGCGGACGAGGCGGAGCGCTCGCCGCCGTGCTGCCGCCCCTGCTGGCCGGTGGCAGTGCCGCGCTCACTGCGCCTCGCTGCGCCCCTGGCGCCAGTAGCCCATGAACGCGACATGGCGGCGGTCGACCCCGACCTCGCTCACGAGGTGGCGGCGCAGGGCGCGCACCATCCCCGCCTCACCGGCGATCCACGCGTAGAAGTCGCCCGTCGCCGGGTGCAGGCGGGACTCCCACAGCAGATCGGTGTCGACGTCGACGTCCTCGAGGGGGCCGGGCACCGGGAGCACGGCGTCGCCGAGGTGGTGCAGGTGACGCGGGATCCAGGAGCTGAGCGCCTGCTGCAGGAGGACGCCGTGCGGCGCGACGGCCTGGAAACCCTGCGCGGTGACGCAGCCGGCATCCCGGGCGACCCAGGTCACCTGGGAGCGGCCGGGCACCATGACGTTGAGGATGTCCGCCCCGCTCGGCACCTCGACGAACGCCTGCGCGACGACGCCCGGTCGGAGCTGCTCGACGATGCTGCAGATCGCCGGCGCCGCCGTCTCGTCGCCGACGAGGAGCAGGTGGCGGGCCGCGCCGGGCCGCCAGTCCAGGCCGACGGCGGGGTCGGCGGAGCGGGCGTCGGGCCCGACCACGACGACCTGGTCGCCGACGGCGGCGCGGCGCAACCAGGCGGCGGCGGGCCCGTCGGGATGCTCGGGGCTCGGGTCGTGCAGGACCATGTCCACGTCGAGCTCGCGCCGCTCGGGCCGGGCGGACCGGATCGTGTAGGTGCGGAACGGTGTGCGCTCGGCCTCCGGCAGGTCCCGCCAGCGCTGGTACCAGCCGCCGGACAGGATGGTCTCGTGGTCGTCCGCGCCCACGTCGCACAGGCGGCCGTCCGCGTCCGGGAAGAGGATCTTGATCCGCTGGTCCAGGCCCGCGGTGCCGAGGCAGCCGAGGTCCTCGCCGGTGAAGGTGACGCGCACGAAGTGCGGCGACAGACGCAGGACGCGCTGGACCGTGGCCTCGTAGGGGCGGTACGCGGGGTAGGCCCGCGCCATCGTCGCCTGGACGCGAGTAAGCACAGGCTTACCTTACGCGTCGCTCCCTGCGCGGGGGCAAGCGGGTGTGACGCGAGGCACAGGCGCCGGGCGCCGACGAGGACTGGTGCGCCCTGCCGTTACCAGGTGCCGCCGCCCCCGCCGCCGACGCCGCCCC
>NZ_CAMPHH010000103.1 GCF_946885855.1 uncultured Actinotalea sp.
GTCGTGGCCTCGTTCGTCGACCGCGTCGTCCTGCACGTCTCGGGCGGTGACGGCGGGCACGGCTGCGCGTCGATCCGCCGGGAGAAGTTCAAGCCCCTCGCGGGCCCCGACGGTGGCAACGGCGGGGACGGCGGGGACGTCGTCCTCGTCGTGGACCCGCAGGTCACCACACTGCTGGAGTTCCACCACTCGCCCCACCGCCACGCGCCCTCGGGCACGCAGGGCATGGGCGACGACCGGCAGGGCGGCGCGGGGGAGGACCTCGTGCTGCGCGTCCCGGACGGCACGGTCGTCAAGGACCCTGCGGGCACGGTCCTCGCCGACCTCGTCGGGACGGGGACCCGGTTCGTCACCGCCGCGGGCGGCCGGGGCGGGCTCGGCAACGCCGCTCTCGCGTCCCCCCGGCGCAAGGCGCCCGGCTTCGCCCTCCTCGGGGAGCCGGGGGAGAGCCGCGACCTCGTCCTCGAGCTGAAGACGATCGCCGACGTCGCGCTCGTCGGGTACCCCAGCGCGGGCAAGAGCAGCCTGGTCGCGGCGATCTCCGCCGCCCGGCCCAAGATCGCCGACTACCCGTTCACGACCCTGGTGCCGAACCTCGGGGTCGTCCAGGCGGGATCGGCGCGTTTCACGGTCGCCGACGTCCCCGGGCTCATCCCCGGTGCGAGCCAGGGCAAGGGGCTGGGGCTGGAGTTCCTGCGGCACATCGAGCGGTGCGCGGTGATCGTGCACGTCCTGGACTGCGCGACCCTGGAGCCGCACCGCGACCCGCTGAGCGACCTCGAGGTGATCGAGGCCGAGCTCGCGGCGTACGCCGGGGACCTGCAGATCGCGGGCGGGGCGGTCCCGCTGACCGAGCGCCCCCGCCTCGTCGTGCTCAACAAGGTGGACGTGCCCGAGGCGCGGGAGCTCGCGGACCTCGTCCGACCCGAGCTCGAGGCACGCGGCCTGGAGGTGTTCGAGATCTCGGCGGCGAGCCACGAGGGCCTGCGCCCGCTCACGTTCGCGCTGGCGCGCCTCGTCGAGGAGGCGCGGGCGGCGGCCCCCGCCCCCGAGCCGACGCGGGTCGTGCTCCGGCCCCGGGCCGTCGACGAGTCCGGCTTCACCGTCACGAGGCGGGAGGACGGTGGGCGGACCTGGTTCCAGGTCCGCGGCGCCAAGCCCGAGCGGTGGGTGCGTCAGACGCAGTTCTCCAACGACGAGGCGGTCGGGTATCTCGCCGACCGGCTGGCCCGGCTCGGGGTCGAGGAGGCGCTCTTCGCCGAGGGCGCGACCCCCGGCGCGGAGGTCGTCATCGGGGACGGCGACGACGCTGTCGTCTTCGACTGGGAGCCGACGCTCCTCACCGGCGCCGAGCTGCTCGGCGGGCCGCGCGGCACGGACGTCCGCCTCGAGGACCGCGCCCGGCCCACCCGCGAGGACAAGCGCCGGCAGTACAAGGACCGCATGGACGCCAAGGCCGAGGCGCGGGCCGAGCTGTGGACGGAGCGCGAGTCCGGCCACTGGGCGGACCCTGAGGCCGACGCGTGATCACGGACCGGATGGGCCTCGCGTCCGCCGGGCGGCTCGTCGTCAAGGTCGGCTCCTCCTCCCTGACGGCCGCGGACGGGACACTCGACGTGACGGCGCTGCGCGCCCTCGTCGCCGTCCTGGCCGGGCGCCGCGGTGCCGGCGCCGAGGTGGTGCTGGTGACGTCCGGTGCCATCGCGGCCGGGATGTCCCCTCTCGGGCTCACCGCCCGGCCGCGCGACCTCGCCACCGCCCAGGCCGCCGCATCGGTCGGTCAGGGCCTGCTCGTCGCCCGTTACACGGAGGCCTTCGCCGAGCACGGGCTGCGGGTGGGGCAGGTGCTCCTCACCGCGGAGGACACGATCCGCCGCGGCCACTACCGCAACGCCCAGCGCGCGCTCGAGCGGCTCCTGGCCCTGGGCGTCGTGCCCGTCGTCAACGAGAACGACACCGTCGCCACGGACGAGATCCGGTTCGGCGACAACGACCGGCTCGCCGCGCTGGTGTCGCACCTCGTCCGGGCGGACGCCATGGTCCTGCTCACGGACGTGGACGCTCTCTACGACGGCCCGCCGTCGCAGGGCGCCCGCAGGATCCGCGAGGTGCACGGGCCGGCCGACCTCGAGGGCGTCGTCGTCACCGGACGGGGCAGCACCGTGGGGACCGGTGGCATGGTGACGAAGCTCGCCTCGGTCGCGATCGCGACGGGGTCGGGCATCCCGGTGGTCCTCACCTCCGCCGCGAACGCCGCCGCGGCGCTGACGGGTGCGGTCGTCGACGGCGAGCCGGTCGGCACGTTCTTCGCCGCGACGGGCCGGCGCGTCCCCACCCGGATGCTCTGGCTCGCCCACGCCGCACGGACGGCCGGGCGCCTCGTGCTCGACGACGGCGCGGTCCGGGCCGTCGTGGACCGCCGGACGTCGCTCCTGCCCGCCGGGGTCACCGCGGTGCACGGGACGTTCGAGGCCGGGGACCCGGTCGAGCTCGCCGGTCCCGACGGGCGGGTCGTGGCGCGCGGGCTCGTCTCCTACGCCTCCGACGAGCTGCCGCCGTTGCTGGGCCGGTCCACGCGTGAGCTGCGCGCGGAGCTCGGTGACGGCTACGACCGGGAGGTCGTCCACGCCGACGACCTCGTCCTCGTCCCGGCCCGCGGCTGAGCGGTCCGCCGCGGGCGTCCGCGACCTATCCTGCCGCCATGACGACGACGCCCTCCCTCGAGCAGGACCGCCCGACCGGCACGACCGGCACCGCGGTGCCGCCGGAGGTGCGGGAGGCCGTGCTGGACGTGGCACGACGCTCCCGCGTCGCGGCGCGGGACCTCGCGACCGCCACCCGGGCCGTCAAGGACCGTGCCCTGCACGCCATGGCGGACGCCCTCGTGGCGGCGGCCCCGGAGATCGTCGCGGCGAACGCGGTCGACCTCGAGCGCGGCCAGGCCGCCGGGACCTCGCCCGGGCTGCTGGACCGCCTCGCGCTGACCCCCGAGCGCGTCGAGACGATCGCCGCCGCCCTGCGCGAGCTCGCCGCGCTGCCGGACCCCGTGGGGGAGGTCGTCCGGGGTTCGACCCTGCCGAACGGGCTGCGGCTGCGCCAGGTGAGAGTCCCCATGGGCGTCGTCGGGATGATCTACGAGGCGCGTCCCAACGTCACCGTGGACGCCGCCGGCCTCGCGCTGAAGAGCGGGAACGCGGCGATCCTCCGCGGCGGGTCCGCCGCCTCGTCCTCGAACACGGTCATCGTGGGCGTCCTGCAGCGGGCGCTGCGGGCCGCGGGCCTGCCGGCGGACGCCGTCCAGTCGATCGACGAGCACGGTCGGGCGGGCGCCGTCGCCCTCATGCACGCCCGGGGTCTGGTGGACCTGCTGGTGCCGCGCGGCGGCGCGGACCTCATCCGGACGGTCGTCCAGGAGTCCACGGTGCCCGTCGTCGAGACGGGCACGGGGAACTGCCACATCTACGTCGACGCCTCGGCGGACCCCGCGACGTCCCTGCCGATCATCCTCAACTCGAAGACGCAGCGCGTCGGGGTGTGCAACGCGGCCGAGACGCTGCTCGTGCACCGCGAGGCCGCGGCGGCCTTCCTCCCCGACGTCCTGCGAGCGCTGCACGACGCCGGAGTCACGGTGCACGGGGACGAGCGGACCGCGGGCTTCGCGCCCGACGAGGTCCCCGTCGTCCCCGCCACCGACGTCGACTGGGCCACGGAGTACCTCTCGCTCGACCTCGCGGTGCGCGTGGTCGACTCGCTCGAGGAGGCGGTCGCCCACATCCGGACCTGGTCGTCGGGCCACACCGAGGCCATCCTCACGCGGGACCTCGCCAGGTCCGAGACGTTCGTCGCCCAGGTCGACTCGGCCGCCGTCATGGTCAACACCTCCACGCGGTTCACGGACGGTGGCCAGTTCGGCCTCGGTGCCGAGATCGGCATCTCGACCCAGAAGATGCACGCTCGGGGGCCCATGGGGCTGCCGGAGCTGACGACGACGAAGTGGGTCGTCCACGGCGAGGGGCAGATCCGCGCCTGACCGGGACGTGGAGCGGCGGGGTCGCACCGCAGGGGCGGGGGACGGCCGTGTCACGGTCGGGGGCGACGTCGTCGTCGTGCGACACTGGACCCCGCCGTGCTGCGGTCCGCGGGACGCCGTCGTCACCCTCCGGGTGGCCAGGCCGGTCCCGGCGGACCGGACCCGCGCCGGCCGGACCAGCCCGACCTGACCGACCTGGAGGACGACGTGCTTGCTGCCCTGCTGCTCGCCGAGGAGGCGGCCGAGACCGCCAACCACCTGCCGATGTCGCCGGTCGCCTTCGGGCTCCTGGCGTTCGGGGGCCTCATGGTGCTGCTGCTGGTGACGTTCGCCTTCCGGAGCGTCGGCACCCGTCACTGACGCCGGCGGGCGTCGGGTGGAGGCAGCCACGGGTATGGCGAGGGCCACGGGCACGATGACCTCGGGGACCGGACCGTCGGGACCTCGGTCAGCGGGTGGGACGACGGACCCGGGCGCCGGGACGGCCGGAGCGCGCGCGACCCACGGGTCGCGACCCCGGATCGGGGTCATGGGCGGGACGTTCGACCCGGTCCACCACGGTCACCTGGTCGCCGCGAGCGAGGCGGCGGCGACCCTGGACCTGGAGGAGGTCGTCTTCGTCCCGACGGGACGGCCCTCGCTGAAGCAGCACCCCGGCGTGACCCCCGCCGAGCACCGCTACCTCATGACCGTCATCGCGACGGCGTCGAACCCGCGGTTCACCGTCAGCCGGGTCGACATCGACCGTCCGGGGCTGACCTACACCGTGGACACGCTGCGCGACCTGCGCGCGGCCCGGCCGGACGCCGACCTCTTCTTCATCACCGGGGCCGACGCGATCACGCAGATCCTGACCTGGAAGGACGCGGAGCTGCTGTGGGAGATGGCGCACTTCGTCGCCGTGACCCGGCCCGGTCACACCCTCGACCTGGCGGGTCTGCCCGCCGGCGCCGTCAGCATCCTGGAGATCCCCGCGCTCGCGATCTCCTCCACCGACTGCCGCCGGCGGGCGCGCGCGGGGGAGCCCGTCTGGTACCTGGTGCCCGACGGCGTGGTGCAGTACATCGCCAAGCACGGGCTCTACCGGGGGCACGATGAGTGAACCGATGCGACCCGCGGGTGAGCGCCGCCGGCGGCGGGAGCGGGAGCAGGCCCTGGCGGTGACGGAGGGCGCCGCGCCCGAGCGGGCCCCGGTACCGCACGCGGACGCGGGCCCGACGGCGCACGGCGGCCCGGCGAACGAGGGGCGGACCGGGGACGCCCCCACGGTTCGCCCGTTGTCACGGCGCGAGCTGCGGGCACTGGCCGAGCAGCAGGCCCGCGAGCGGGAGGAGCGGGACGCTCCGGCAGGGCCGGACCGTGCCGCAGGGCCGGACCGTGCCGCAGGGCCGGCGCCCGACGCGAGGCCCGTGTCGCGGCGCGCCCTGCGCGAGGCCGCGCGGACGGGGGAGATCTCCTCGGTGCCGCAGGCCCGCGCGGACGTCAGGCCGCCCGCGACGACGGCCGCCGTGCGCCGGGTCGCGCCCGACGGCTCGCTCTCCGGTGTCGACGCGGTCCCGGACGCGAGGCCCGCCGACGCCCCGGGCGGCACACCCGCGGGAAGCGCGCCGGAGCTGTCCGCACAGGCGCGCTCGGCGGCGCTGCGGGAGCAGGCGGCGCGCGCCCAGCAGGAGCGCGAGGAGGCGGCGCGCCGCAGCGTGGAGCGGGCCCAGCGGTCCATCCAGGAGCGGGCGGCGCAGGAGCGTGCCGTGCGCGCGGCCCAACGGTCGGCCGTGGTCCCCGCCCCCCGCCCCGCACCGGCGTCGCCGGGCGGCCCAGGGGCCGACGACGCCCGCCCGACCGGTCCTCGTCCGGAGACCTCCGGGGCGGGCGGCACGGCCGCGCAGCGGCGCTCGGGGCCGGACGGCGGCGTGCGCTACTGGATCCCGGACGGGCCGGCGGCGCTGCCGGTCTCGGGGGCACCGATCGCCCTGGTGCGGCCGGCGTCGACCCCGACGAGCCACGCATCGACGACGGCCACGCCGGCGGGAACGCCCACGGCGAGCGCGGGACCGGCGGCCGCCCCGACGAGTACCCCCCCGGCACCCGTCCCTCCGCGAGGTCCGGTGCCGCCGCCGGCTTCCGCGACGTCCGGGGGGAGGGCGGCCGTGCAGCGGCCCGGCGGGCGGCCCGCAGGGGCTGCGGCCCCCGCCGCGCCGGCACCGTCGGCATCGCCCGTCATGCCCGAGCGACCGGGGGCCTCGTCCGCCAGCCCGCCCACGACGCGGCCCGCGGAGCCGGCGCCCGCGGGGACCTCGCCGCCGGCGGCGGCCCCGTCCGGCCCTCCCGCAGCACCCGGCCGGTCCGCGGGACCCGGCCGGTCCGCGGGACCCGGCCGGTCCGCGGGACCCGGCCGGTCCGGTCCGCCCGACGCGCCCGGTCGCGCCGGACCCGTTCGCCCGCAGTGGAACAGCGTCGAGGAGCGGCCCCTGCCGTGGGCACCTGTCCCGGCGGGGGAGGGCGCGTCCTCGCGCTCCCCGCAGCGGGCGGCCGCGACGCCGTCGTCGACGCGGCCGGACGTGCCCGAGGACGACGCCGCGGGTACCGTCCAGGACGAGCACCGCTCGCCGTACACGTGGCTGCAGGTGCTGGGCCTCGTCACCGTCGCCTTCGTGCTCGGGGTGCTCATCTACTTCGCCCTCGTCCAGGGCGGAGGCGGGAGCACGGACGGCGCACCGCCCCCGGCCGTCCCGTCGGTGGGCGCCCTCGTCCTGCCCGACCCCGCAGCGTCGTCACCCGAGACAGGAGCCTGAGTGCCCGCGACCGACCGTGCCCTCGACCTGGCCTTCACGGCCGCTCGTGCCGCTTCCGACCGCAAGGCGCAGGAGATCATCGCGCTCGACGTCAGCGACCGGCTCGTCCTCACCGACGTCTTCCTCATCGCCTCCGGCACGAACGAGCGCCAGGTCGGCGCGATCGTCGACGCTGTCGAGGAGGCGATGATCAAGGCCGGCGCCAAGGCGGTCCGGCGGGAGGGTGTGCGCGAGGGGCACTGGGCCCTGCTGGACTACGGCGACGTCGTCGTGCACGTCCAGCACGCCGACGACCGCCTGTACTACAACCTCGAGCGGCTCTGGGCGGACTGCCCCGCGATCGAGCTGCCGCAGGACGCCCGCGGCGGCGACGGGCAGACGGACGCCGAGGGGTGAGCGCGGGCACGGTGGTCCTGTGGCGCCACGGCCGGACGGCGTGGAACGCCGAGCACCGGCTCCAGGGAGCCACGGACATCCCGTTGGACGACGTCGGCCGGTGGCAGATCGGCCAGGCGGCCCAGGGGCTCTCGGAGCGCCACGTCCCCGACCGGGTCGTGACGTCCGACCTCGAGCGTGCCACCGACACGGCCCGGGCCCTCGCCGACCTGTGCGGGCTGCCCGTCCAGCCGGACGCGCGGCTGCGCGAGCGCCGGTTCGGCGAGTGGGAGGGCCTGACGGGGGACGAGATCGCCGCTCGCTGGCCCGACCAGTACGCGACCTGGCGCGCCGGTCAGGACCCCCGGCGCGAGGGTGCGGAGACGCGGCGGGAGGTGGCCGACCGCATGGCCGCCGCGATCGCGGACCACGCCGCGCGGACCCCGACCGGGGGCACCCTCGTGGTGGTCTCCCACGGGGCCGCGATCACCCTCGGCCTGGTGACCCTGCTCGGCCTGGACCCCGAGACCTGGCGCGGGGTCTTCGGCCTGCACAACGCCCACTGGGCGGTCCTGCGTGCCTCCTCCGGCGCCGGCCGCCCCCGCTGGGCGCTCGAGGCGCACAACCAGGGGCCGTCGGTGCTCGTGGACGACTGGAACGCCGGGCGGCTGACCGAGGGCGTCCCGAGCACGACCGGGGACGCGCTGCGCACCTGAGGCGCCCCTGTCCGCCGCAGCCGTCGCCGTGAGATGTTCTGATCATGCGCTACGTCGACGCGGTCCCCGGCGCCTGGGCGGTGCGGTCGCTGGCCGACGCCGCCCCCGGCCCCTACTGGCTCGACACCCCGGACCGGCCGGTGGCGAACCCGCCGCTCGCGGGGCCGACCACGGCGGACCTCGTCGTCGTCGGTGGCGGGTACACGGGGCTGTGGACCGCGCTGCGCGCGATCGAGCGGGAGCCCGGACGGGACGTGCTGCTCGTCGAGGCCAGGACCGTCGCCTGGGCGGCCAGCGGGCGCAACGGCGGCTTCGTGGCGGCCTCGCTCACCCACGGGGAGGAGAACGGGCGGTCGCGGTTCCCGGACGAGATGGACGTCCTGCGGCGCCTCGGCGGGGAGAACCTCGACGGGCTGGCCGCCACCGTCGAGCGGTACGGCATCGACGCCGAGCTCGAGCGCACCGGCGCGCTCGACGTCGCCACCGAGGAGTACCAGGTGGAGCCGCTGCGGCAGGCCGCGGGCCCGGAGGACCGGTTCCTCGACGCCGACGCGGTGCGGCGGGAGATCGCCAGCCCGATGTTCCTCGCGGGACTGTGGTCCCCCGACACAGCCCTCGTCCACCCGGCGAAGCTCGCCTGGGGTCTGCGCCAGGCGTGCCTGGACCGGGGCGTCCGGCTCGCAGAGGGTACGGTGGCGCGCGGCCTGCGCCGAGAGGGCGGTCACGTCGTCGTGGCGACCGACGGTGGCGAGGTCCGGGCCCGGCAGGCGGTGCTCGCGACGAACGCCTTCCCCCCGCTGCTGCGGCGTGTCCGGCCCTTCCTCGTGCCCGTGTACGACTACGTCCTCATGACCCGCCCGCTCAGCACCGCCGAGCGCGCCGCCGTGGGGTGGGCGAACCGGCAGGGCCTCGGCGACGTGGCGAACCAGTTCCACTACTCGCGGCTGACCGCCGACGGGCGGATCCTCTGGGGCGGCTACGACGCGATCTACCACCCCGGCGGACGCGTGCGCCGGGCCCACGAGCACCGCGAGGAGTCCTACCTGCGCCTCGCCGAGCACTTCCGGATGACGTTCCCGCAGCTGGAGGACGTCACCTTCACGCACCGGTGGGGCGGGGCCATCGACACGTGCTCCCGGTTCATGCCGTTCTTCGGCACGGCGCACGGGGGAGCGGTCGCCTACGCCGCGGGGTTCACCGGGCTGGGCGTCGGGTCCACCCGCTTCGCCGCTGACGTCGTCCTGGACCTCCTCGGCGGCGAGCCGACGGAGCGGACGGAGCTGGAGATGGTTCGCTCCCTGCCGCTGCCGTTCCCGCCGGAACCGTTGGCGACGCCGGTCATCGAGCTGACGCGGTGGTCCTTGGACCGGGCCGACCGCCACGAGGGCCGCCGGAACGCGTGGCTGCGGCTGCTCGACGCGGTCGGAGCCGGGTTCGACTCGTGACGTGCGGCACAGCGGGTGGTGCCGGCCGGGCGCGATTGGATTCCGGCGGCCGCGCCCCCTAGACTGCAGCGTGCCCTTCGGGGCGACGGGGCTGTGGCGCAGCTGGTAGCGCACCTGCATGGCATGCAGGGGGTCAGGGGTTCGAGTCCCCTCAGCTCCACCGGAAGTACTGGTCAGAGGCCGCGTCGGGCTCCTTACGAGGAGAACGACGTGGCCTCTGGACATTTAATGGACACATATTCGCCGGCACGGGCCGCCCGGCGGGGTCCGCGGTGCCGCGCGGCACATCTTCTGCCCCGGCGGCGCACACCTGTCGGTATGGACACCGATGCCAGGCCGGCCACCGCGCCGGCGACGATGACCCTCGCCGAGCTCGCCGCCTTCCTGGCGGTCAGCCCCCAGGCGCTGTACGACCTGCGGTCCAAAGGGCGCGGCCCGCGCGGCTTCCGCGTCGGGCGGCACCTGCGGTTTCGCGCCGCCGAGATCGAGGCGTGGATCCGGGCCATGGAGGAGGCCGACGGGCGCCGGCACGCCCCGGGCGGACCACGGTGACCCGCGGGCGTCCCCGCACCCCGATCGGGACGTTCGGGCAGATCGCGGTCACCGACCTGGGTGGGCGGTACCGGGCGCTGACCCGCTTCCGGGACGCGGACGGCCGGCTGCGCAAGGTGAGCGCGACCGCCGCGACCCGCCGCGGCGCGGAGGCCACGCTCAAGGCGCGCCTGGCCGAGCGCGCCGGGCCCGGCACCCCCGGCCGGCTCGGGGTGGGTACCAGCTTCGCCGAGCTGTGCGACCTGTGGCTGGCCGACCTGGCCCACCGCGACATCTCCGAGGGCACCAAGCAGAACTACCGCGACGACCTGCGCCGCTACGTCCGTCCCGCCCTGGCCCCGTTCACCCTCGGGGAGATCACCACCGGCCGCGTCGAGGCGTTCCTGCGATCCGAGGCGGCCGTCTCCTACTCCCGGGCCAAGCACGCCCGCACCCTGCTGAACCAGCTCTTCGACTTCGCGCTGCGCCACGACGCCATCGCGCGCAACCCCGTGGCGGGCACCTCGCCGCTGAGCCGGCCCCACCGGGAGGTCCGCGCCCTGACACTGGAGGAGGTCCAGGCCATCCGTGCCGCCGCCGCCAGGTGGCGCACCGGCCCGGAGGTCAGGGGGCCGCGGCCGGATGGGACGGTCCGGGACATCTGCGAGGTGCTGCTGGGGACGTCCATGCGGCCGGGGGAGGTGCTGGCGCTGCGCCCGTGCGACGTCACCGATACCGCCGAGGGCATGACCGTGTACGTGCGGGGCACCGTCGTGCGGCGCACCGGTCACGCCGACAGCCGCCAGGACCACGGCAAGACCGACGCGTCCACCCGGCAGCTCGCGGTTCCGGACTTCGCGGCGCAGGTCCTGCGGCGCCGCGTCGGGCAGATGGGACCGGAGCAGGCGCAGAGGACGATCTTCCACAACCGCGACGGCGGGGTGATCTCCCTGCACAACCTGCGCCGGACGTTCCGGGCCTTCCTCACCGAGGCCGGCCTGGGCGACTCCGGCATCACCCCACGGTGGTACCGGCGTACCGGCGCCACCGTGTTGGCGCGGAGCCTCGGGGTCGACGCGGCCGCCGCGTTCCTCGGCCACACCAACGCCGCGGTGACCCAGGCGCACTACATCGAGGCGGACCCCGGCGTGGACCGGTCCCCGGCTGCGGTGCTGGACCGGACCCTGCGCCCGATCCGTCCCGACGGCGCACTGCTGGCCCAGCCGGTCGACACGGGCGAACGGGCAGTGCTGGACGCCCTGGACCAGGACGGGGCGTCCCTGTGCGGCTG
>NZ_CAMPHH010000104.1 GCF_946885855.1 uncultured Actinotalea sp.
GCACGGCGCCGCCCGCGCGCGCCCGCCACCGCGCCGACGGCGCCCCACGGGACGCCTCCGGATCAGGCGGAGGACGCCCTCGGATCAGCCGGCGGCGGCGGCAGGGGCGGCGGCGGGCCGCTCGGCCCCCGTCGAGCCGCCGGGCACGAGACGGAAGTCCGGGGCGATGCGACGGGGCTCCGCCGCGACCCCCCGCAGGCGCTCGTCCAGCAGGCGCACGGCCTCGCGAGGGATCGCATCCCGGCCCGGGTCGACCGTGGTGAGCGTGGGGTTGGAGTACCGCCCCTCCTCGATGGCGTCGAACCCGACGACCGCGACGTCGTCCGGGACGGCGAACCCCCGCACCTGCAGCTCGTGCATGGCGCCCAGGGCGAGCGAGTCGTTGAAGGCGACCACGCCGTCGAAGGTGACGCCCTCGTCGACCAGCCGGCCGATGGTGCGCGCCCCCGTCGCGTGGTCCCACGTGCGGATGGTCGGGACCTCGAGGACGGGGTCCGCCGGGATCCCGGCCTCCGCCAGGGCCTCCCGGTACCCCGCGAGGCGGAGCGGGGCCGAGCCGACGTCCTGGGTCGGGTTGGGCCCCAGGGCGACGACCCGGCGGCGACCGGACCGCAGCAGGTGCTCCGTCGCCGCGCGCGCGGCCGCGGTGTTCTGCATGGTGACGTGGTCGATGCCCGGGTGGAAGACGCGCTCTCCGAGGAGCACCAACGGGTACGGCAGGTCCAGCAGCGCGGCCCCGTCACCGGTGCCGAGCGCCAGGGGGCTGTAGATGAGGCCGTCGGTGAGGTGCCGGCGCGCACCGTTGAGCACCTCGAGCTCGAGCTCCCGCCGGCCGCCGTGCTGCTCGATGATGACGGTCAGCCCGCGCTCCTCGGCAGCGGCGATGACGGCACCCGCGAGCTCGGCGAAGTACGGGACGCGGAGCTCCGGCAGGGCGAGCGCGATGATGCCGCTGCGGCCCGTGCGCAAGCTCCGGGCCGAGGCGTTCATCTGGTACCCGAGGTCGTCGATCGCGGCCAGCACGCGGTCGCGCGTCGCGGGCTTGATGTAGGGGTAGCCGTTGACCACGTTGGACACGGTCTTGGCGGAGACTCCGGCCCGACGCGCGACGTCGCGCATGGTGACCGCCATCGACCCTCCCCGCACCGACGTCCAAGATCGCCTGATCCGCAGCCCGATGCTACATCGATGTAGAAGGCCTGAGGAGGGATGGATCAGACGCCCGGACGACGACAGGCCCGGTCTTCCTGACCGGGCCTGTCGTCAGCCGCCGCTCGAGGCGGCGTGGATCACTTCTTGTTACGACGCTGGTGGCGCGTCTTGCGCAGCAGCTTGCGGTGCTTCTTCTTCGCCATCCGCTTGCGACGCTTCTTGATGACAGAGCCCACGGGTCCTCACAGGTTCTTGATCGTCGACCCGGGGTCCGTGCGGGGCACAGGCCCCGACACCGCCCCGAGCATGGGAAAGTCCGTCGCCCACTGTACCGCGTCCCGCCCTGTGGGCCCCACGGGGCGGGATCAGGAGCTCAGGCGCCCCTCGTCGTGCTCGCCGTGCCGCTCCGTCGACGACGCGGCGAGGTAGGCGTCGAGCGCGTCCTGCGGCACCCGGAAGGAGCGGCCGACCCGGACGGCCGGCAGCTCGCCGCCGTGGACGAGCCGGTACACGGTCATCCGCGAGACGCGCATCACGTCCGCCACCTCGGCCACCGTCAGGTACCGCTGCCGAGGCTGCGCCGGCCCACTGCTCATGCTGCCCCGATCTCCTCACGGCCTGCCGACGCGTCCGGTCGGCCGCGTCGCCCGAAGCCTAGGGGCTGGTGGGACTGGTGTGAAAGGGGTGGAACGGGTGACAGGTGTGACCCAGCGTGCCGGTGCCGGGGAGCGGTCGATCTGCCGCTCCTAGTCGTACAACGGGTCCAGGTCGTACCACTCGAAGACCGCGCGCCGCGCCGCCAGGACGGCCCGGTCGACGTCGTCGGCGGGGTCGTAGCCCTCGCCCCAGGGACGCGGCTCGCGGAGCCGCTCGACGTCGCCCATCGTCCTCGGGCACCCGCCCCCCGACGTGACCGCCCGGACGTGCTCCGCGAACGCCGGCGGGACCGCGGCGTCGACCGGCACCGGGGCGTGGGCCGCGATGCCGAGGAGGTGCGTCCACACCCGCGGGACCACCTTGGTGATCGCGTACCCGCCGCCGCCCAGGGCGAGCCACCGCCCGTCGCACACCTCGTGCGCGAGGTCGTGGACGCGCTCCATCGCCGCGCGCTGCGCGTCGACGGAGACGTCCAGGTGGGTCAGCGGGTCGTCGCCGTGCGCGTCGCACCCGTGCTGGGTGACGAGCACCTCGGGCGCGAACGCCCTGACCACCGCGAGCGCCACGGCGTCCACCGCCCGCAGCCACCGGGTGTCGGAGGTCCCGGCGGGCACCGCCACGTTGACGACCGTCCCCCGCGCGTGCGGACCGCCCACGTCGGTGGCGTGCCCGGTCCCGGGGAAGAGCGTCAACCCGCTCTCGTGCACGGACACGGTGAGCACCCGCGGGTCGTCCCAGAACGCGGCCTCGACCCCGTCGCCGTGGTGGGCGTCGAGGTCGACGTAGGCGACCCGCTGCGCACCGGCGTCCAGCAGGCGCCGGATGGCCGCCACGGCGTCGTTGTAGATGCAGAACCCGGCCGCGTTGGACCGCATCGCGTGGTGCATCCCGCCCGCGATGTTCACGGCGTGCAGCACCGCCCCGGACCACAGGGCGTCCGCCGCCTCCACCGAGCCCGCCACGATCCGCGCGGCCGCCTCGTGCATCCCGGGGAAGCACGGGTCGTCGGTCGTCCCGATCCCGTGCTCGAGGTCGATCTGCCCGGTCGCCGACGCCCGCTGCACCGCGGCCACGTACTCGGGGTCGTGGGCGGTCGCGAGCACCTCGTCGGTGGCGGGCTCCGCACCCACGACCTCGACCCCCTCGACGTCGAGCACGCCGAGCTCCTGCGCGAGGCGGAACGTCAGGTCCAGGCGCACCGGCGTCATCGGGTGCCCCGGGCCGAAGTCGTAGCCGAGGAGCGCCGGGGACCACACGACCCGCGTCAGCATGGTTCACCGTAGCCCGCGCCGGCCGGTGCTCGTGACACGCGTCACGTCGCCGGACGGCGCGCCCACGGGGCGGGTCGGCCGCCCGCCTCCGCGTGCCGGGCCCTCGTCGGTGCCAGAGTGTGACGACGACGGCGCCCGTCGTCACCCTGGAAGCGGACGGAGGTGCGCGTGGAGGTGCCGCGGCCGCTCCTCGACGCCCGGGAGTGGGTCGACGACGTCGCGCGGCACCACCCCGCGCGCCTCGCGCTCTCGGTCTTCGCGGCGGTCATCGCGGTGTTCACGGGGCTCCTCCTGCTGCCGCAGGCGACCGTGGAGGAGGGCTCGGCGCCGTTCGTCGACGCGCTCTTCACCGCCACGTCCGCCGTCTGCGTCACCGGCCTGGTCACGGTGGACACCGCCACGTACTGGTCCGGCTTCGGGCAGGCCGTCATCCTTGTCGCCATCAAGGTCGGCGGCCTGGGGATCATGACGCTCGCGTCGCTGCTGGGCATGGCGGTCTCGCGCCGGATCGGGCTGACGCAGCGGCTCCTCACCGCGTCGGAGACCAAGACGGCGCAGCTCGGCGAGGTCGGCTCCCTCGTCCGCGTCGTCATCATCACGTCGCTCACGCTCGAGGCCGCCATCGCCCTCGTGCTGGTGCCCCGGTTCCTCACCCTCGGCGAGTCCTTCGGCGACGCGCTGTGGCACGGCGTCTTCTACGCCGTCTCCGCGTTCAACAACGCCGGCTTCGTCTCCACGCCCGAGGGCCTGATGCCCTACGTGGGCGACTGGTGGATGGGCCTGCCGATCATCCTCGGCGTCTTCATCGGCTCCCTGGGCTTCCCGGTCATCCTCAACATCGCGCGCCGCCGCACCGACGTCGGGCGCTGGAGCCTGCACACCAAGCTGACGCTCACCGTCTCGGGGCTGCTCGTCGCGGCGGGCGCGATCGCGATCGGCGCGTTCGAGTGGCGCAACCCGGAGACGTTCGGCCCGCTCGACGGCCCGACCAAGGTGCTCGCGTCCCTCTTCGCCTCGGTCATGCCGCGCTCCGGCGGGTTCAGCACCGTCGAGACCGGCGAGATGTACGAGGCGACCTGGCTCCTCACCGATGCCCTCATGTTCGTCGGCGGCGGCAGCGCGTCCACGGCCGGCGGCATCCGCGTGACGACGCTCGCCGTCCTCATGCTCGCCATCCTCGCCGAGGCCCGGGGCGACCACGACCTCGAGGCGTTCGGACGCCGCATCCCCCGCGACACCCTGCGCCTGTCCATCGCCGTCGCCTTCATCGGCGCGACGACGGTGCTCGTCGCGAGCCTGATCCTCCTCGAGATCACCGGGCTGCGGCTCGACGTCGTGCTGTTCGAGGCGATCTCGGCCTTCGCGACCGTAGGGTTGACGACGGGGATCACCCCGACCCTCCCGGACTCCGGGAAGTACGTCATCACCGCGCTCATGTTCATCGGACGGACGGGCACCATGACGGTCGCCGCGGCGCTCGCGCTCCGGGACCGCCGCCGGGTGATCCGCTACCCCGAGGAGAGGCCGATCATTGGCTGACGCGTTCGACCACGACCCGCCGACCGGCCTCGAGGTCCCCCGGCCCGCCGGCCTGCGCCCGAGCCAGGGCGACGTCGCCGACCGGACGGCCGGCGCGCTCGCCCGCGGTCGCGGGAAGAACAAGGAGAAGGAGCGGGACGCCGGCGTCCTGCTCATCGGGCTCGGCCGGTTCGGCTCCGCCATCGCCCTGACGCTCGAGCGCCTCGGGCACGACGTGCTCGCCGTCGAGCGCGACGCGCAGCTCGTCGAGCACTACACCGGGCGGTTCCCGCTGGTGCAGGCCGACGCCACCAACCCCGAGGCGCTCGTGCAGCTCGGCGCGAAGGACTTCGCCGTCGCCGTCGTCGGCGTCGGCACCTCGCTGGAGGCGAGCGTCCTCATCGCGGGCAACCTCGTCGACCTCGGCACGCCGCAGATCTGGGCCAAGGCCATCTCCAACGAGCACGCGCGGATCCTGCACCGGATCGGCGCGCACCACGTCGTCCTGCCCGAGGCCGACGCCGGCAACCGCGTCGCCCACCTCGTCTCCGGCAAGCTGCTGGACTACATCGAGGTAGAGGACGGCTTCACGATCGTCAAGATGCGCCCGCCGCGCGAGACGCAGGGGTTCACGATCGGCCAGTCGCAGATCCGTCAGCGCTACGGGGTGACCGTCATCGGGGTGAAGCCGCCCGGCGAGGAGTTCGTCTACGCGACGGAGGACACCCGGATCTCGGCGAACGACCTGCTGGTCGTCTCCGGCCACGCGGAGCTGCTGGAACGGTTCGCCGCCCGCCCCTGACCCGGACCTCCCCGGGACGCGCACCTCGCGGGCCCGGCCCGCCCCGCCTCACCCGCCGGCGCGGGGCGGGCCGGTGCTGCTGCGCACCACGAGCGTCGGGCCGACGACGTCGGCCGGGCGCTCCTGCCCCGCGATGACGTGCAGGAGCATCCGCAGGCAGCGTCGCCCGACCTCCGCGAAGCGGTGCCGCACCGTCGTCAGCGGTGGGATGAAGTGCGCCGACCCCAGCACGTCGTCGAAGCCGGCGACGGACACGTCGTCCGGCACACGCACGCCCGCCTCCGCGAAGGCCCGCAGCATCCCCAGCGCGAGGTGGTCGTTGGCGGCGAGGACCGCCGTCGGCAAGCCCGCGCGGAGCAGGTCCAGCCCCACCTCGTGACCGCGGTCCGGGAGCCAGCTGCGTGCCGCCACCGGCTCGGACGGCTCCAGCCCGGCAGCCACCATCGCGTCCCGCCAGCCGCCCTCCCGCTCGCGCGCCTCCGTCCAGTCCGACGGGCCCGCCACGTGGACGACGTCCTGGTGACCGAGGGCCAGCAGGTGCTCGGTGGCGAGCGTGGCGCCGCCGCGCTGGTCGAACCGCACCGCGTGCAACCCCGGCCCGAGGGGGCCGTGTGCCCCGAGGACGACGACAGGCACCGGCGGCGGGGCGGAGCGCAGCCCTTCGAGCGCGCCGTCGTTCGCCCCGACGACGACGATCCCGTCCACGCCCTGCAGGAGGAAGCGCTCCACCGCGCCGGTCATCCGTCCGTGCTCCCAGCCGCTCGCGGTGGCGATGCTGACGAAGTACCCCGCCTCCCGGGCGGCGTCCTCGACCGCCACGAGCGTGCTCGTCGGACCGGTCAGCGTCGAGCCGGAGGTCAGCACACCGATGGTCCGCGTCCGCTGGGTGACGAGCGCCCGTGCGGCGGTGTTGGGGCGGTAGCCGAGCTCCTCGATGGCGGCGAGGACCCGGGCGCGGGTCGTCTCGGCGACCGAGGGGTGGCCGTTGAGGACGCGCGAGACCGTCTGGTGGGAGACCCCGGCGTGCCGTGCCACGTCGACCATCGCCGGCCGCCGGCGGATCACCCCTCGAGCTCGGCGCTGAGGCTCCGCGACCGGTCCCGGGCCGCCTCGGCCGCAGCGACGACCGCGGCCCGCACGCCGTGGGCGTCGAGCTGGCGCAGGGCCGCCGCCGTCGTCCCGCCGGGCGACGTCACCCGTTCCCGCAGCAGGACGGGGTGGTCCCCGGTCTCGTCCAGCAGCGCGACCGCACCGCGGAACGTCGCGATGGCGAGCTCGAGCGCGCGGTCCCGGGTGAGCCCGAGCAGGACACCCGCCTCGGCGAGCGCGTCCACCAGGGCGAACACATAGGCGGGCCCGGAGCCGGAGACGGCCGTCACCGCGTCCATGTCCTTCTCCGCGACGGCCACGACGAGGCCGGTCGCCGCGAGGAGCGCCGTCCCTGTCCGGACGTGCTCCTCGGTGGCCGCGGTCCCCGGCGCGACCGCCGTGGCACCCGCGCCGACGAGGGCCGGCGTGTTCGGCATGACGCGCAGGACCGGTGTGCCCTCGGGCAGGAGGTGCTCGTAGAAGGCGGCGGACAGGCCCGCGGCGACGCTGAGGACGAGGACCCCGTCCGCGAGCGCCGGCGCCACCTCGCGCAGCACGCCGCCCACGTCGCCCGGCTTGACCGCGACGACGACGACCTGCGCGTCCCGCACCGCGGCGGCGGCGTCGGGCGTCGTGCGGACGCCGTGCGTGCGCTCCAGCTCCTCGGCGCGCTCGGCGCGCTTCTCGCAGACCGTCACGCCGTCCGCCGGGACCCCCGCGCGGACGACGGCGGCGAGCACCGCCTCGCCCATGACTCCGCCGCCCAGCAGGGCCAGTCTCGTCACGTCCATGCTGCCTCCGGTGCTCGGTCGCCGCGCGACCCCTGGGTCGGGTGACCAGCCTAGTGACCGCCCCCGACGACGGTCAGGGCCGGTCGGGGGGGCCGTCGGGGCCGCTCCGGGTGGCCGGAGCGCTCAGAGGGGGAAGGCCGCGTAGACGTCGCGCAGGGCCGCACCCGGACCGTCGAGGCGCAGGAGGGCCGTGCCGTTGGTCCACCACAGGGAGCCGGTGCCGTCGGCCCGGGTGAGCTGGAGGAAGCGACCCACCTGCGTCCCGTCCACCTCGACGAAGCCCTGCTCGAGCCGCGGCCCGGTCGGGCTCGACGTGGCGTCGGCCGAGGCGTCGTCGGTCGCGCCGTCGTCCGGCGCGGCCGTGCCGGTCGGGTCGGTCGGGTCTGTCGCGTCGTCGGTCGCGGCGCCGTCAGGGGCGCCGGCCTCCTCGACGGGCACGCCCGCCGCCTGCGACTCGGCCGCGACGATCTCGTCGAACCGGGCGGTCACCGCGTCCGTGTCCCGCCACTGGCCGGCCGTCGCCACGATCTGCTGCGCGCCGTCGTCGTAGACCAGGCGGTACGCCTCGAGCGCGCCCTCGGCGAGGAGCTGCGGCTCCTCCGCCACCTCGGCCAGCGCGAAGGCGAGCACCTCCTGCGGCATGGCCTGGAGGAACGCGGACGCCCCGTCCGGCAGGGCGACGGGCTCGACCGTGGGCGTCGGGACGGGCAGCGTGACCGTCTCCGCCTGCGGCGCCGGCGCCGGCTCCTCGGGCTCGGGCCGGTTGACGAGGAGCAGCACGGCCACGACGACCGCGACGACGACCAGGACGACGGCCAGCGCCGCCCAGAGCCTGCCGCGTCCGGAGCCGCGGGCCGGTCCGCCCGCACCGGCCGCGGAGCCCGCACCGCCGGTCGGGGGCCCACCCCGGGAACTCGCCCCTGCCGCCCGGTCCGCCGGGGTGCCCGCCGGTCCGCGGGTGTCGTCGCTCATCCTCGTCTCCTGCCCATGACGTCGTCCGAGAGCCTAGGCGGTGACGGCGTCGCGCTCCTGTCGGCCCGCCGGGACGGGGCGGACCGCCATCACGGCGTCCGCCGTCGCAGCGTCAGCGTGCCGAGCAGCAGGGCCGCGACGACGAAGAGACCCACGGCGCCGACGGACCCGCCCACGTCGGCGAGCGAGCCACCGGCCGCGAGGTCGTCCAGCGCCGCGAGGCCGTAGGTCAGGGGCATCGCCCGGGACACCGCCTCGAGGACCGCCGGCATCTCCTCGCGCGGCAGGAAGAGTCCGGCCAGCACCAGCTGGGGGAAGAGGACGAGCGGCATCATCTGCACCGCCTGGAACTCGGTCCGGGCCACGGCGGACGCGGCGAGACCCATCGCGGTCCCCAGCACGGCGTCCAGGACGGCGACGAGCACCACCCCGGCGAGGTCGCCCGCGACCTCCATCCCGAGGACGAGGACGGTGAAGGCGGTGAGCACGACCGCCTGCCCCGCGCCCACGAGCGCGAAGGCCAGGGCGTAGCCGACGACGACGTCGCCGCGCCGCACCGGCCCGGCCATGAGCCGCTCGAGGGTGCCCGACTGCCTCTCGCGCAGGGTCGCGACGCTCGTGACGAGGAACAGCACGGTGACCGGGAAGAGACCGAGCAGGAGCGGACCGAACCGGTCCATCACGTCCGTGCCCGCGAACATCCACGCGACGAGGCCCAGGACCACGCACGGCAGCCCGACCAGCACGACGAGGGTGCGGTGGTCGTGGCGGACCTGGCGCAGGACGCGGGCCGCCGTCGGGAGGGGGTTCACGGCGCCCCGTCCGTCCCGGCGGTCGGTCCCCCGGCGGCGTTCGCGGTGCCCTCGGTGCCCCCGGTGTCCCCGGTGCCCTCGACGAGCGCGAGGAACGCCGCGTCCGCCGTCGTCGTCCCGGTCGCGGCGAGGAGCTCGGCGGGCGTCCCCACGGCGAGCAGACGCCCCCGGCGCAGGAGCAGGAGGCGGTCGCAGCGCTCCGCCTCGTCCATGACGTGGCTCGAGACCAGCAACGACACGCCCCGGCCGGCGAGGTCGTGGAAGAGCGCCCACAGGTCGCGCCGCAGGACGGGGTCGAGCCCCACGGTGGGCTCGTCGAGGACGAGGAGGTCCGGGGTGCCGAGCAGCGCGATCGCCAGCGACGCCCGGGCGCGCTCGCCGCCGGAGAGGGTCCCGGCCATCCGGTCGGCGTGCAGGTGCAGCGCCACGTCACGCAGGGCGGCGGCCACCCGCTCGCCCCCGACGCCGAGGACGCGCGCGAAGTAGCGCAGGTTCTCTCCCACCGTGAGGTCCGGGTAGACGCTCGGGGACTGGGTGACGTAGCCCAGGCGTCGCCGCAGGCGGGGATCGCCCGCCGGCAGCCCGAGCACCTCCAGCACGCCGGAGACGTCCTGCTGCACGCCGACGACGGCGCGGAGCAGCGACGTCTTGCCGCTCCCGCTGGGACCGAGCAGCCCGACCACGCACCCGGCCGGCACGTCGAGGTCGAGCCCGTCGAGCACGACGGCGCCGCGCCGCCCCCCGCGCACGACGCGCAGGCCCCGGGCCCGCACGGCCGGCGCCCCCGTCGCCGGAGGTACCGCTCCGGGCGACGCGGGCGTCGTGGCGCCTGCGGTCGTCCCGACCTCGGTCCGGCGGCCCCGGGCGTGGCGACCCGGGGTGGTGCGACCCGCGGCGTTGCGCCCCATGGTGCGACCGTCCCCGCCGACAGGCGCCGGGGCAAGGGCCGGGGGTCCTGCCCGGGGCACGCGGCTCCTGCCGGAGCGCCCGCGCCGGACCCACGTCCTCCTGACCTGTGCCGGGGCGGCCGGCGTGCCATCCTGCGCGGGACGTCCGCGCCGGCACCACCCGTCGCCCGCGCCCGAGACCAGGAGTCCCCCACGAGCGACCGGCCCGACCTCACCCACCGCTACGGCGCCCACGCCCGTCAGGTGGTGGACCTCTGGCTGCCACCGGGGGCGCCCCGCGGGGTCGTCGTGCTCGTGCACGGGGGGTTCTGGCGAGCGGCGTACGACCGTTCGCTCCAGGACGCCGTCGTCGATGACCTCGTGGCCGCACGCTGGGCCGTGTGGAACGTCGAGTACCGACCCGTCGGTGACGGCGGGGGCTGGCCGCACACCTTCGCCGACGTCGCGGCGGCCGCCGACGCCCTGGCGGACGTCGGACCCGCGACGGGCCTGCCCCTGACCCGGGTCGTGGCGGTCGGCCACTCGGCCGGGGGGACGCTCGCCGCGTGGCTCGGCGCGCGCCACCGGCTGCCCGCGGACGCCGTCGGCGCGCTGCCGCGGGTGCGGCCGACGGCGGTGTGCGCCCAGGCCGGGGTGCTCGACCTCGCCGCGGCGGCCCGCGAGCGCGTCGGCGACGGCGCGGTGACCGACCTCCTCGGCGCCACGCCCGACGCCGACCCGCTCCGCTACGCCACGACGTCCCCGGCGGCGCTGGTCCCGTCGGGCGTCCCGGTGCTCGCGCTCACGGGCGCGGACGACGACGTCGTGCCGCCGCGCCAGTCCGAGGCGTTCGTCGCCGCGGCGGTGGCGGCCGGGGACGACGCGCGCCTGCAGGTCGTCCCCGGCGAGGGGCACATGGAGCACCTCGACCCCGCGAGCGCGTGCTGGCGCGCAGCCCGGGCCTGGCTCGACGAGCGCTGAGCAGCAGGGTCCGGGCGCGGGTCCTCGCGGCCGGGGGCTGGCC
>NZ_CAMPHH010000105.1 GCF_946885855.1 uncultured Actinotalea sp.
TGCTGGTCGGTGCTGTGCTGGCCTCGGGGGTGGGCGCGGCGCCGTCGGCGAGCGCCTGGGCCTGGATCGCCGTGATCGCCACGGTGTTGACGATGTCCTGCACGAGCGCGCCGCGGGACAGGTCGTTGACCGGCTTGCGCAGACCCTGCAGCACCGGGCCGATGGCGACGGCCCCGGCCGACCGCTGCACGGCCTTGTAGGTGTTGTTGCCCGTGTTGAGGTCCGGGAAGATGAACACCGTCGCCCGGCCCGCCACGGTGGAGTCGGGCATCTTCGTCTTCGCGACCGACGCGTCCACCGCCGCGTCGTACTGGATCGGGCCCTCGACGTCGAGGTCGGGCCGGCGCTCGCGGACGAGGGCCGTCGCGGTCCGCACCTTCTCCACGTCCGGCCCCGTCCCGGACTCGCCGGTCGAGTAGGACAGCATCGCGATGCGCGGCTCGATGCCGAACTGGGCCGCGGTCTCCGCCGAGGAGATGGCGATGTCCGCGAGCTGCTCCGCCGTGGGGTCGGGGTTGACCGCGGCGTCGCCGTAGACGAGGACCCGGTCCTCCAGGCACATGAGGAAGACGCTGGAGACGATCGACGTGTCCGGGACCGTCTTGATGATCTCGAACGCAGGCTTGATGGTGTGGGCCGTCGTGTGGATCGCGCCGGAGACCATGCCGTCCGCGAGCCCCAGCTGGACCATCATCGTGCCGAAGTAGGACACCGAGCTGACGATCTCCCGCGCCCGCTCGACCGTCATGCCCTTGTGCTTGCGCAGCTCGGCGTACTCGGTCGCGAAGCGCTCGTGCAGCTCGCCGTCGTGCGGGTCGATGATCGCGGCCTCGGTGATGTCGAGGCCCAGCTCCGTCGCCCGCGCCCGGATCGACGCCTCGTTGCCGAGGATCGTCAGCTGCGCGACGCCGCGCTGCAGGAGCGTGCTCGCCGCCCGGAGGATCCGGTCGTCGGTGCCCTCCGGGAGGACGATGTGCTTGCGGTCGCCGCGGGCGCGCGCCAGCAGCTCGTACTCGAACATCAGCGGCGTGACGACGGACGGGCGGGCGACGTCGAGCCGGGCGAGCAGCTGCTCGCCGTCGACGTGCCGCTCGAAGAGGGCCAGCGCCGTGTCGACCTTCCGCTGGGAGTCCGCGGTGAGCCGGCCCCGCGTGCCCGCCGCCGCGTTGGCGGAGCGGAAGGTCCCCAGGTCGGTCCGGATGATCGGCAGGCGCTGGCCGAGCCCTCCCACCAGCCGGGCGATGACGGGCGGCGGGTAGAAGCCGCCGTTGAGGATGACGCCGGCGAGAGACGGGAAGCCCTCGGCGGCGTGCGCCATGAGCAGGCCCAGGAGCACGTCGGAGCGGTCCCCGGGGGTGATGATGACGGCGCCGTCGGTGAGCTTGTCGAGCAGGTGCTCCACGGACATCGCGCCGACGAGCAGGTCCAGCGCCTCGCGGGAGAGCAGCTCCTCGTCGCCCACCTCGAGCCGGCCGCCGACGGCCTCCATGAGCTGCCGCACGGTCGGCGCGCTGAGCAGGGTGTCCTCCGGCAGCGCCCACGCGGCGCGGTCGTTGCCGAGCAACGCCTTGCGGACGTGCACGACCTGTTCCGGGGCGCACCGGTTCGCGATGACGCCGAGCACCTCGGCGTGGTGGGCACGCAGCTCGCCCACCATGACGTCCGCGACCTGGCGGACCTCCTCCGGGCTGCGGTCCACGCCGCGGACGACGGCGAGCACGGGCGCCCCGAGGTTCGCCGCGATCCGTGCGTTGTAGGACAGCTCCGTCGCCCCGGCGACGTCCGTGTAGTCGGTCCCCACGATGACGACGACGTCGCAGCGCCGCTCGACCTCGTGGTACCGGCCGACGATCTTCGACAAGGCGGCCTCGGGGTCCGCGTGGACGTCGTCGTACGTCGTGCCGACGCACTCCTCGTAGGTGAGCTCGACGCCGTCGTGCGCGAGCAGGAGCTCGAGGACGTAGTCGCTCTGCGACGTCGACCGTGCCACCGGGCGGAAGACGCCGACCCGCTGGACGGTGCGGGACAGCAGGTCCAGCACCCCCAGGGCGATCGTCGACTTGCCCGTGTCGCCCTCGGCCGAGGTGATGTAGATGCTGCGCGCCACGCGTCCGGCTCCTCGCTGTCGGGGTCTCAGTCGATCTTCACAAGGTGACGGCGGCCGGGGCCAGCCCGGGCGGCGTGAGGCTCGCCACGGCACCGGCCGCGGCGGTCACTCGTTGTCCCCGCCGGTCGAGGCCGCGCCCGGGAGGCTGTCCCGCTGCGGGCCACCCGCCTCGGTGCCGGTCTCGCCGGCGTCCGACCAGACCCAGTCCCGCACCTCGGGGATGTCCTCGCCGTGCTCGCGCGTCCACTGCCGCGCCCGCAGCCGGGCGTCGACCATCTCCTGGCGCAGCTCGGCGGCCCGGGTGCCCAGGTGCGGCACCCGGTCGATGACGTCCATGACGAGCCGGAAGCGGTCGAGGTCGTTGAGCATGACCATGTCGAACGGCGTCGTCGTCGTGCCCTCCTCCTTGTACCCGCGCACGTGCAGGTTGTGGTGCCCCGTGCGGCGGTACGTGAGGCGGTGGATGAGCCACGGGTAGCCGTGGTAGGCGAAGAGGATCGGCTTGTCGGGCGTGAAGATCGTGTCGAACTCCCGGTCGCTGAGCCCGTGCGGGTGCTCGCGCTCGTCCTGCAGGCGCATGAGGTCGACGACGTTGACGACGCGGACGTTGAGCTCCGGCAGGTGCTGCCGGAGCAGGTCGGCCGCCGCGAGCACCTCGAGGGTGGGGACGTCGCCCGCGCACGCCAGCACGACGTCGGGGTCCTCGCCGCGCTCCTCGGTGCCGGCCCACTCCCAGATGCCCAGGCCCCGCGCGCAGTGCGCGACCGCCTCGTCCATGGTCAGGAACGTCGGGCCGGGCTGCTTGCCCGCGACGACGACGTTGACGAGGTTGCGGCTGCGCAGGCAGTGGTCGTAGGTGACCAGCAGCGTGTTGGCGTCCGGCGGCAGGTAGACCCGGACGATCTCGGCCTTCTTGTTGACCACGTGGTCGATGAAGCCGGGGTCCTGGTGGGAGAAGCCGTTGTGGTCCTGGCGCCACACGTGCGAGGTGAGCAGGTAGTTCAGCGACGCGATCGGCCGCCGCCACGGGATCTCGCGGGTCACCTTGAGCCACTTGGCGTGCTGGTTGAACATCGAGTCGACGATGTGGATGAACGCCTCGTAGCAGCTGAACAGGCCGTGGCGCCCGGTGAGCAGGTAGCCCTCGAGCCAGCCCTGGCACTGGTGCTCGGACAGCATCTCCAGGACCCGGCCGGCGCGGGCGAGGTTGTCGTCGCCGGGCAGCAGCTCGGCGTTCCAGGCCTTGTCCGTGACGCCGAAGACGGCCTGGAGGCGGTTCGAGGCCGTCTCGTCGGGACCGACGATGCGGAAGTTGTCCGGGTTGCGCTCGACGACGCCGGCGAGCCACTCGCCGAGCACCCGGGTCGCCTCCGCGACGGGCGCACCCGGGGCGTCGACGTCGACGGCGAACTCGCGGAAGTCCGGCAGCTGCAGGTCGCGCAGGAGCAGCCCGCCGTTCGCGTGCGGGGTGGCGCTCATCCGCAGGTCGCCCGCCGGCGCCAGGGCCGCGATGTCGCCCTGGAGGCGGCCGGTCGCGTCGAAGAGCTCCTCGGGCCGGTACGAGCGCAGCCAGCCCTGGAGCACCTCGAGGTGCTCGTCGGTGTCCCGCGCGCTGGCCAGGGGCACCTGGTGGGAGCGCCAGGAGTCCTCGACCTGCTTGCCGTCGATGACCGGCGGGCAGGTCCAGCCCTTCGGGGTACGCAGGACGATCATCGGCCACTTCGGGCGCTCGGTGAGCCGGCCCTCGCGCGCCGCCCGCTTGATCTCCGCGATCTGGTTCATCACCTCGTCGAGCACGGTCGCCATGCGGCGGTGCACCTCGGCCGGGTCCTCGCCGTCGAAGCCGCCCGAGACGACGTAGGGCGTGTGCCCGTAGCCGCGCATGAGGTCGAGGAGCTCCTCCTCGGGGATGCGCGCCAGCACCGTGGGGTTGGCGATCTTGTAGCCGTTGAGGTGGAGGATCGGCAGGACCACGCCGTCGGACAGCGGGTCGACGAACTTGTTCGAGTGCCAGCTCGTCGCCAGCGGCCCGGTCTCCGCCTCGCCGTCCCCGACGACGGCGGCCACGAGCAGGTCGGGGTTGTCGAAGGCCGCGCCGTAGGCGTGGGAGAGGGCGTACCCGAGCTCACCGCCCTCGTGGATCGACCCGGGCGTCTCCGGGGCGACGTGGCTGGGGATGCCGCCGGGGAAGGAGAACTGCCGGAACAGCTTGCGCATGCCCTCGGAGTCCTGCGTGATGCCGGTGTAGACCTCGGAGTAGGTGCCGTCGAGGTAGGCCGCGGCGACGAGGCCGGGGCCGCCGTGGCCGGGGCCGGTGACGTAGAGGGTCGGCTGGGAGCGCTCGGCGATCACCCGGTTGAGGTGCGCGTAGAGGAACGTCAGTCCCGGCGTCGTGCCCCAGTGCCCGAGCAGGCGCGGCTTGACGTGGTCGCGGTGCAGCGGCTCGGCGAGCAGGGGGTTGTCGAGGAGGTAGATCTGCCCGACCGCCAGGTAGTTCGCCGCCCGCCACCAGGCGTCGATGCGGTGCAGGGTCGCGTCGTCGAGCGGGGTCACGTCGCGGCTCGCCCAGGTCGTCGGGCGGTCCGTCACGGCGTCGGTCGTCATCGTGCCTCCTGCGCTCGAGGTCGCGGCGGCCGGGCCGCCGCGCGGGCAGCGTCCCGCGCGCCGAGGTCGCAGACAGGGGACGAATGTCCGTGCCGGCGCCCGTCCGGGTGTGTGGGGCCGCCTCGCGGCGGGCCCCGCCCGGTGTGACGTGCGTCGCTGCGCCCATGCCACCACATCCGGGGCCCCGGCGCGACGGTTCGTCGGCCCCCGGTGCTCGGCCGGGCCCACAGGCGATCGCAGGTAGCGTGGGGGCGTGTCGGAGCACGGGCGCGAGCGGGTGGACGAGCGGGTGGACCCGTCGTCGAGCCTGCCGTCCGAGGCGCCGCCGCACGGGCCCGCCGCCGACGCTCCGGACGACGCCGTCGAGCCGGAGCCCGTGCGCGTCAGCGCGGCCATGTTCCGCCGTGCTGCCCTGACGCCGCGCATGCTCGGGCTCCTCCTGGTGTTCCTCGCCATCGCGGCCGGCTGCGCGCGGCTCGGCGTCTGGCAGCTGGACCGGGCCGTGCAGCGCGCCGAGATCAACGAGGCGGCGCGCGTCGCGCAGCAGGAGCAGGCACCGGCGACGCCCCTGGGCGAGGTGCTCACCCCGCGGCAGACGTTCCCGGGGGACCTCGTCGGGACGAAGGTGCGCGTCACCGGTCGCTTCGACGGCGAGACGCTCCTCGTGCCCGGACGTGCGGGTCCGACCGGCGAGGTCGGGTACCTCGTGCTCGACCGGTTCCGGGTGACGGACGACGGCGCGCCGTCGGCCGTCCCGCAGGCCGACCCGGACGCCGACGCGTCCACGGCCGAGCCCGGCGCGGACGGCGCCGTCGGCGTCCTGCCCGTGGTGCGCGGGTGGGTGGCCGAGCCGTCCGCGCCGCCCCCCGCACCCGGAGAAGCCACCGTGCAGGGCTTCCTCCAGGCGGGGGAGTCCTTCGAGCGGGCGGACCTGCCGGAGGGCCAGCTCGCCGCGATCGCGCCGGGCCAGCTGGTGAACCTCTGGGGTGGTCCGCTGTACACGGGCTACCTCGTCGTGTCCGACCCGCTCGACGCCGGCGTCGAGCGGCTGCCCCCGCCGACGATCCCCGGCGGCGGCCTGAACCTGCAGAACCTGGCCTACGCGCTGCAGTGGTGGATCTTCGGGGGCTTCGCCGTGCTGCTGTGGAGTCGGCTGGTCCGGGACGAGGCCCGCGCGGACGCCGAGGAGCGTGCCGACGCGGCGGGGGATGCCGCCGCGTCGGGATGACGGACCGTCACTCCCGCTGCCAGGAGTGCCACAGGGCGGCGTAGTCGCCGCCGGCCTCGACGAGCTCGTCGTGCGGGCCGATCTCCGTGATCCTGCCGCCGTCGACGACGGCGACGCGGTCCGCGTCGTGCGCCGTGTGCAGGCGGTGGGCGATCGCCACGACGGTGCGGCCCGCGAGCACCGCCGAGAGGGACCGTTCCAGGTGCCGGGCCGCGCGCGGGTCGAGCAGCGACGTCGCCTCGTCCAGCACCAGCGTGTGCGGGTCCAGGAGGACGAGTCGCGCGAGCGCGACCTGCTGCGCCTGCGCCGGCGTCAGCGCGACGCCTCCGGAGCCCACCTCGGTCGCGAGACCGTCCGGCAGGGCGGCGACCCACTGCCAGGCGTCCACCGCCTCGAGCGCGCGGCGCAGGTCCTCCGGCTCCGCGTCCGTCCGCGCGAGCCGGAGGTTCTGCTCGATCGTCCCCACGAAGACGTGGTGCTCCTGGGTGACCAGCGCGACGTGGCCCCGCAGGTCCTCCAGCGGCAGCTCGACCAGCGGCACCCCGCCGACGCGGACGCGCCCGCCGGTGGGCGGGTGGATGCCCGCGAGCATCCGGCCGAGCGTGGACTTGCCCGCGCCGGACGGGCCGACGACGGCGAGCCGCTCGCCGACCGCGAGGTCGAGGTCGATCCCGTGCAGGACGTCGTGGCCCTCGCGGTAGGCGTAGCGCACCTGCTCGGCGACGACGTGCTCGTCCGCCGGCTCGGCGTCGCCCACCTCACGGTCCGGCGCGACGTCGGCGACGCCGACGATGCGGGCCAGGGCCGTCGAGCCGACCTGCACCTCGTCGAGCCAGAAGATCAGCTCGCCGATCGGCTGCATGAGCTGGACCGCGTAGAGGGCGATCGTCGTCACGGAGCCCACCGTGGTGTGGCCCGTGCCGATGAGGTACGCGCCCCACACGAGCACGCCGAGGATCGGCAGCACGAAGGACAGGTCCACGCCCGGGAAGAGCACCGTGCGCAGCCGCAGCGTGTAGCGCTCGGCGTCGAAGGCCTCGCGCAGGTCGGCGTCCGTCCGGGCGCGCCGGCGCGCACCGAGGCCCAGCGCGTCGACCGTGCGCGCGCCCTCGACGGACTCCGTGATCGTCCCGTTGAGCCGGGCGTACGAGGCGGACTCGCGCAGGTACCCGGCCGCGGCGCGGCGCAGGTACCACCGCACCGTCGGGACGAGCACCGGTGTCCCGACGAGGAGCGCGAGCGCGACGCGCCAGTCCACGACGAACGCCGCGACGACCGTGAGGGTGATGGTCGCGGACGTGACGAGGACGCGCGGCACCCCGAAGCGGACGGTGTGCTGGACGCGGTCGATGTCGGTCGTCGTGCGCGAGACGAGGTCACCCGTGCCCGCACGCTCGACCACGGACAGCGGCAGCCGCGTCACGGTCGCCACGAACTCCTCGCGGAGCTCGGCGAAGACCGTCTCGCCGAGGACCATCGACGCGCGCTGCGCGGCGCGGACGAGGCCGGCCTGCAGCACGACGGCGACGACGAGGAACAGCACGGCCTGGTCGACGAAGGTGTCCTCGGCGCCGCGTCGCACGGCGTCCACCATGAGCCCGAGCAGCCAGGGACCGGCGAGGCCGGCGACGGCGGCGGCCACGTGCAGGCCGAGGACCTTCGAGAGCCCCGTGCGGTGCCGTCGCAGCAGGCGTCCGGTGTGCGCGCGCAGCGCGGTGGCGTCAGCGACGGGCAGCTTCACGGTGCTCCTCCTCTCGTGCGGTCGTGGTGGTCGCGGTCGTGGCGTCCCGCGGTGCCCGGGTCGCCGGGTCGTGCCCGGCGTCGTCGGTCGCGGACTCGTCCGCCGCCGCCCGGCTGACGACGGCGCGGTAGCGGGCCGCCGCCCGCTCGCCCGCGGCCCCGTCGAGCAGCCCGCGGTGCGTGCCGCGGGCCTCGGCGGTGCCGCCCGCGACGAGGACCACCTCGTCGACCCGGTCCAGCACCAACGGGCTCGCGGTGACGACCACGGTGGTCCGACCGGCGCGGACCTGCGCCAGCCGCGCGGCGATGCGCGCCTCGGTGTGCGCGTCGACGGCGCTCGTCGGCTCCACGAGCACGAGCACCTCGGGGTCGGTCAGCAGCGCCCGCGCCAGCGCGAGACGCTGGCGCTGGCCGCCGGACAGCGACCGGCCCTTCTCGGCGATCTCCCCGTCCAGGCCGTCGGGGACGGAGTCCAGGACGTCCTGCGCGTCGGCGGCGAGCAGCGCCCGGAGCAGGCGGGCCTCCGCCTCCTCCCGGGTGCGCACGAGGCCGGCCGGGGCGCCGTCGGCGACGGTCCCGGCGACGCAACCGTCCAGCTCGTCGCGCATCAGGCCGGTGAACAGCTGCGGCGTGGACTCCGCCACGACCACGCGGCGGCGCACCTCACCGAGCCCGAGGGCCGCCAGCGGCACGCCGCCGAGGGTGACCCGGGCGGCGTCGTCGGCGTGCTCCCGGCCGAGCAGGCCGAGGCGGGTCGCGATGCGTGCGGTCTCGTCCGGGTCCGCGCTCACCAGGGCGGTGACGCTCCCGCCGCGGACGACGACGCCCGAGGTCCCGTCCACCAGGTCGCCGCCCGGCGTCGGGGACGGCGCACCGGCCGGGGCCGGCTGCTCGGCGCCCGTCACCGGCACGCGCAGCACCCGCAGGATCTTGCGGACGCCGACGAGGGCGCGCGTGAGGACGTGGACGGCCTGGGTCGCGGCGGTGAGCGGCTCGGTGAGGAACGCGGCGTAGCCGTAGAAGGTCACGAGCTGGCCGGGGGTGATCTCCCCGCTCAGCGCGAGACGTGCCCCGACCCACACGACGCCGGCGAGGAACAGGCCGGGCAGCAGCGTCTGCAGGCCGTCCAGCAGCGACTGCGTCTGCGCGACGCGCACGCCCGTCCCCCGGACGAGCTGGGACTGCTCGCGGTACCGCGCCGTGAAGACGTCCTCGCCGCCGATGCCCCGCAGGATGCGCAGTCCGGAGACGGTGTCGGAGCCGAGCGTGGTGAGACGCCCGGCTGCCTCGCGCTGCGCCGCCTGGCGCCTCTGCAGCGGCCGGACGACCAGCGCGAGCACCCCGGCTACGGCCGGAAGGCCGACGAGCACCGCGACGCCGAGCACGACAGAGCTGTCGAGCAGGAGCGCGGCGACCACCAGGTAGGCGACCAGGCCGCCGACGAACCGGGCGGTCACGTAGAACACCTCCCCGACCCGGAGGGCGTCGCTCGCGACCGTGGCCACGACCTCGCCGGTGGGCAGCTCGGCCGTGACGGCGTCGCCCGTCCGCGACACGTGGTGCCCGACGAGCTGGCTCGTGCGGAAGGCGCCGCGCAGCCAGTTGTGCACGTCGAGGACGTGCCCGAAGACGTTGCCGAGCACCGTCACGAGGCCGGCGCCGAGGATGAGCAGGCAGCCGACGAGCAGGTCGCGGGACAGCCCGTCGTCCAGGCCGGTGTCCACCACGTGGCCGAGCAGGAACGGCAGGGCGGCGAGGGAGACCGCGCTCGCGACGGCGAGCAGCGAGCTGCCCAGCAGGAGCCAGCCCTGGCGCCGCGCGACCCACCACAGGTAGGCGGGCGCGGACGTCAGCGGGGGAGTCCCCGGGTCGGTCTCAGGTAGTGGACGCACTCTCGCAACGGTACGACCGCTGCCCGGCACGGGCGACGGAATTTGCCCGCGCCGGCCCCGGTTGACGCCTCTCGCGAGCGGACCACGGCGCGGCGGTCCGGCGACCGTGGGGGAGAATCAGTCGGACCCGCGTCGCGTCCTGACGCGACGCCGCAGCACGCGGCGCGGTCGCGGCAGCCGGGCAGAAGGAGGACGGGCGTGGCAGGCACCTCTTCGGGCACCTCTTCGGGCACGCCCTCGAGCACACCGACGACGACGCCGCGCGGCCGGAAGGCCTGGCCCGCCCGCGCCGCCGCGTCCCTGGGCCGCTACCGGGTCCTCGCGCTGATCACCGGCGTGACGCTCCTGATCTTCACCGTCGAGCTCGTGCTCAAGTACGGGTTCTCGGTCGGCGGCCCGGTGATGGAGTGGTTCGACGAGTGGTTCGCCCAGATCCACGGCCTCGTCTACATCGTCTACCTCGTCACGGTGGTCGACCTCTGGTCGACGATGCGCTGGGGCTTCGGCCGGCTCACGGCCATGGTCCTCGCCGGGGTCGTGCCGCTCATGTCGTTCTTCGTCGAGCGCCGCATCCACGCGCGCGGCGAGGAGCAGGTCGCCGTCGGCCGGCCCGCCGCGCGCGCGGCCGGCGCACGGACGCGCTGACGGGAGGGGGGATGGGTCCGCGTGAGCTCGCGATCCGGCTGCTCGTCGTCTGGGGCGTCGGCGCGGCCGCCGGCGGTCTCCTGCTCTTCCTCGCCGGGATCGTCGTCCTGCTCCTCGCGCTGGCACCGGCGGGGCAGGCCCCGCTCCTGCTGGTCTGGGCGGCCTACGCGGGCCTCGCGCTGACTGCGCTGCTCGTCGCGATCGGCGCGGCGCTCGCCCTGTGGGACTCCGGGCCGACGGCGACGCTCGCCCGTCTGCCGCACGGCCTGGTCGCCGTCCCGGGCGCGGTGCTGGCGATCCTCGTCGTGCGGCCGGTGCTCTCGCCCGGGCTGGTGCTCGGGGTACCCGCCCTCGTGGAGGCGATGGCCGCCGCGGCGGTCGCCGTCGCGGTCGTGCCCGCCGTCGGCGCCACGATCGCCTGGGCCCGCGCCCGGCGCGGCGGGCCGCCGCCGCGTCTCGCCTGAGCCGGTCCGAGCCGCCACGGGGGACGGT